>NZ_JAGPXV010000201.1:0-8973 GCF_018070405.1 Micromonospora sp. D75 | reverse complement strand
GGCCGGGGCCGGCGGGCCGTCCACGCCGGGCCGGGTCAAGGCCGCGCTGGCGTTGCTCGGTCTCGCCGCGGCGGGGCTCACCGCTGCCGCGCCGAACCCGTGCGACGTGGAGACCGCGTACCACTGCGCCCGGGTCGAGGTGGACCCGTCGTGGCCGCAGGGACGCACGCTCTACCTCAACTCGGCCGAGCACTCCTACGTCGACCTGAACGAGCCGAACCACCTGAAGTACGCGTACACGCAGTGGATCGGCCTGGTCGCGGACGTGGCGCGGCCGGCGAAGCAGCCGATGGACGCGCTGCACCTGGGCGGCGGCGGCTTCACCGTGCCGAACTACCTGGCCGCGACCCGGCCCGGCACCGACAACCTGGTGTTCGAGCTGGACGGCGGGCTGGTCGAGCTGGACCGGCGGGAGCTGGGCCTGCGCACCGGCCCGAAGATGCGCGCCGAGGTGGGCGACGCGCGGGTGCTGCTGCGCGGCGAGCCGACCGACAGCCGCGACTTCATCGTCGGCGACGCGTTCGGGCACCTGGTGGTGCCGTGGCACCTGGCGACCCGGGAGATGGCCGCCGACATCCGGCGGGTGCTGCGCCCGGACGGGATCTACGTGCAGAACGTCATCGACTACCCGCCGGGCCGGTTCATCCGGGCCGAGCTGGCCACGGTGAAGGCCGAGTTCGCGCACGTCGCGCTGATCGCGCCGCCCGGCGCGATCGACGGGGAGCAGGGCGCCAACTTCGTGATCGTCGCCTCGGACGCGCCGCTGCCGCTGGCAGCGATCCCGCCCGGTCTGAAGCTGCTGCCGGAGCGGGCCGAGCTGATGGACGAGGCGGCGGTGACCGAATGGGTGGGCGACGCGATGGTGCTCACCGACGACTACGCGCCGGTGGACCAACTCCTCGCGACCGCCTGAACGGGTGACTTTCCTGACCGATTCCGACCGCTGAGGTGTACCGGGGCCCACTTCGGGCAACAGGACCGACCATGGGTGGACCGGTCAGGAACGGCGTGCAACTGCTCGGCGAGCGCTATCGGCTCGTCGAGCAGTTGGGTGCGGGCGGCATGTCGGTCGTCTGGCGCGGCTACGACGAGGTGCTGGGCCGCCAGGTGGCGGTCAAGGTGCTGGCCTCGCGGCTGGCCAGCGACAAGGCGTTCCGGCACCGGATCCGGGTGGAGGCGCAGGCCGCCGCGCGGCTGTGCCACCCCAACATCACCAACGTGTACGACTACGGCGAGTCGGTCCAGGTCGGCCTGACCGTGCCGTACGTGGTCATGGAACTTGTCGACGGCGGTCCGCTCAGCGGGCGGCTCGGCCGCGACGGGCAGCTTCCCTGGCGGGAGGCGATGACCATCGGCGCGGAGGTCGCCTCGGCGCTGGCCGCCGCGCACGCCCGTGGCGTGGTGCACCGGGACGTGACCCCGGGCAACGTCATGCTGACCCCGACCGGCGTGAAGGTCGTCGACTTCGGCATCTCGGCGCTGGTGGGGGAGAGCGACAAGGGGCCGGACGGCGCGCTGCTCGGCACGCCGGCCTACCTCGCGCCGGAACGGCTGGACAACGGGCACGTCTCGCCCGCCACCGACGTGTACGCGGTCGGGCTGCTGCTCTACCGGATGCTGACCGGCCGCCTGCCGTGGCAGGCCAGCACCACCACCGAGATGCTGCGCGCGCACATGTACCGCGACCCGGACCCGATGCCGCCGGTGCCGGGCCTGCCCGAGCCGGTCGCCGCGCTGGTGCAGCGGTGCCTGGCCAAGCGCCCCGAGGACCGCCCGGCGACCGCCGAGGTGGCCCGTACGCTCGCCGAGGCCGCAGGGATCGCGGCGATCGTGCCGGTGTCACCGGCGTTCGGCCGGATGGACCCGGCGCTCGCCGAGAACGCGGGCACCACGATCCTGCCGTGGTCGGCGGAGACCGACGCGCTGCCGTTCTCGGCGGTGCGTACCCGCACGCGGCGGGCGGTGGCGCGGCGGCGCAAGGTGGAGGCCGGTGTCGCCGCCGTCGGCCTGATCGCGGTGACCGCCACGATGTGGGGACTGACGTCGCGGAGCCCGGCCAGCGGCGGTGTCGAGCCGACCGAGGCGCGGATGAGCCTGCCCGAGCCGACGCCCTGCGCTGTCGACTACTCGCTGCGCCGCGACACCGGCAAGGACTTCGCCGCCGAGTTGACGCTCACCAACACCGGTGACCGGGAACTGCGCGGCTGGACCATGAACTTCACGTTCCCCGGCAAGCAGACGGTCACCACGGCCCAGCCGCCGGCCCGGCAGGAGGGGCGTACCGTGTCGATTCCCGCGCCCACCGCGACCTCGGCGCTGGCGCCCGGCGCGTCGGCGAAGCTCACGCTGGCCGGCCGCTACACCGGGAGCAACACGCTGCCGGTGGAGTTCACCGTCGGCGGCAAGAGTTGCGGCGTGCAGGTGTCCGGGATCGCCGGGTCGGCGCCCACCACCGCGCCGCCGGTGAAGACGCCGGTCAAGTCGCCCACCAAGACCACCGCGAAGACCACCACCAAGAGCGGGCCGGCGAAGCCCAAACCGGCGAAGCCCAAGGCCGCGCCGAAGCCCGGCAAGGGCAAGGAGGGCCCCAAGGGAAAAGCACAGTAGACCAGTCGAAGGGGGGTGGGCCGGGCAAGGGCAAGGGCAAGGGCCCGAAGAAGGACTGACGGTCAGGCCAGCGCGGAGAAGCGTTGCACCTGGGTGATGCCGCCCTCCACGATGAGCACGCTGTCCGCCTCCAGCACCGTGTCCGGTCCGACGTACCGGAACCGTTCCCCGGCCTGCTTCTCACCCACCACCATCACGCCGTACCGGTCCTGCGGCGCGATGTCGCGCAGCGACCGCCCGACCAGCGGCGCCGGGACCTTGACCTTGGCGATGGCGAAGTCGTCGTCGAACTCGATGAAGTCGAGCATCCGGCTGACGATCAGATGCGCCACCCGCTCACCGGTCTCCGCCTCGGGGAAGACCACGTGGTGCGCGCCGACCGAGTGCAGGATCTTGGCGTGCTTCTCCGAGGTGGCCCGCGCCCAGATCTGCTCGATCCCCAGCTCGGCCAGGGCCAGTACGGTGAGCACGCTCGCCTCCAGCGACGCCCCGATCGCGACCACCACCCGGCGGAAGTCCGCCAGCCCGAGCTGGCGCAGCACCACCTCCTCGGTGGTGTCCGCCTGCACCACCCGGTCGAGGTCGGCCGACCAGTGCTGGACCCGCGCCGGGTCGTGGTCGATCGCCAGCACCTCGTAACCGAGGCGGGACAGCGAGTCCGCGAGGCGCGAGCCGAACCGGCCCAGGCCGATCACCGCGATGCCGGTCTCCTCCGGGCGTCTAGCCGACAATGGGTTGCTCCTCCGGGTAGCGGTACAGCCGTCGACGGGTGTTCAACGCGATGGCCGAGCCGAGCGTGAGCGGCCCGACCCGGCCGATGTACATGAGCGCGATCAGCACGTACTGACCGGGTGGGGAGAGCTGCCCGGACACCCCGACGGTCAGGCCGGTGGTGCTGAACGCGGAGGTGACCTCGAACAACGCGGCCGAGAACGACACGTGCGAGGTCAAACCGATCAGGCCGACCGTCCCACCCGCCACGAGCGCCACGCTCAGCAGCGCCACGGTCAGCGCCTGCCGCTGGCTGGCCGCCGCCACCCGGCGGTGCCCGACAGTGGTGTCCGGCTCGCCCCGCAACTCGGCCCAGATGGCGAAGCCGAGCAGGAAGAACGTGGAGACCTTGATGCCGCCGGCCGTGCTGGCGCTGCCGCCGCCGATGAACATCAGGCCGATCAGCATGGGGTAGCTCTCGTCGGTGAGCCGCCCGACGTTTATGACGTCGAAGCCGCCGGTACGGCTCAACGCGATCTGGGTGAACGACGCCAGCAGCTTGCCCGGCACGTCGAAGGTGCCGATCGTGAACGGGTTGCCCCACTCGGCCATCAGCAGGTAGGCGACGCCGAAGACGGTCAGCACCACGCTGCCCCAGACGGTCAGCTTCGTGGCGACCGCCCAGCGCGCCGGCTGCCGCCACTCGCGTACCGCCTCGAACAGCGCCGGAAAACCGAGCCCGCCGATGATCGCCCCGATGCTGAGCGGCAGCGCCACCCAGCCGTCGCGGGAGAACGCGATCAGACCGTCCGAGTAGAGCGCGAAGCCGCCGTTGTTGAACGCCTGCACCGAGTGGAACACCGCCGACCACAGCGCCCGGCCCGGCCGGTAGTCGTACGCCAGGAACAGGCGCGCGGCGACCACCGCAGTCATCAGGGCCTCGGTGACGAAGACGGTCGCCGCGATGCGCAACAGCAGCCGGCGTACGTCGCCGAGGCCGAACTCGGCGGTCTCCGCCTGCACGAGCAGCCGGTTGCGCAGGCCGAGCTGGCGGGAGACCGCCAGGATCACCAGCGACGCCCCGGTCAGGATGCCCAGGCCGCCGAGCTGCGTCAGCACGGTGATCATCACGAGCCCGAAGCCGTTCCAGTAGTTCGGCGTGTCGGTCACCGCCATCCCGGTCACCGACACCGCCGACGTGGACGTGAACAGCGCGGTGACGAACGGGGTGTACCGCTCCTCGCTGGTGGCCCAGGGCAGCATGAGCAGACCGGTGCCGACCAGGATCACCGCCAGGAACCCCAACGGCACCAGCCGCACGGGCTTCCGGAGCAGGCGGCGCATCCCGTCATCTTCCGTCCGGAGATTCACCGGCAGGTCAGGAACCGACCAACTGGCGGTCAACCGCGCCCGGTCTGCTGTGCGTACCCATCGACGACAGGAGACGGCGTTGCGACGTACCCTTTCCGCCCTCGGCGTGGCCGGCGCGCTGCTCGCGGCGGCTGTGGTGGTGCCGGCCGTGGCCGCCCAGGCCGGCCCGGACCACCGCGCCGCCGAGCAGGCCCGCGCGACCCAGCGGCCGATCGTGATCGGCCACCGCGGCGCGAGTGGCTACCGCCCGGAGCACACCCTGGAGGCCTACCGGCTCGCCATCCGGCAGGGCGCCGACTTCATCGAGCCGGACCTGGTCGCGACCAGGGACGGCGTCCTGGTCGCGCGGCACGAGAACGAGATCTCCGGTACGACAGACGTGGCCGCCCGCCCCGGGTTCGCCGCCCGCAAGGCCACGAAGACCATCGACGGGGTGACAGTCACCGGCTGGTTCACCGAGGACTTCACGCTGGCCGAGCTGAAGACGCTGCGGGCCAAGGAGCGGCTGCCCCAGGTGCGGGTCGCCAACACCGCGTTCGACGGCAGGTTCGAGATCCCGACCTTCCAGGAGGTCATCGACCTGGCGCGGGCCGAGTCGAAGGCCCGCGGCCGGACCATCGGCGTCTACCCGGAGACCAAGCACCCCACCTACTTCGCCTCGATCGGCCGCCCGCTGGAGGAGCCGCTGGTGGCGGTGCTGCGCCGCAACCGGCTCACCCACCGCGCCGACCCGGTGTTCGTGCAGAGCTTCGAGACCGCCAACCTGCGCAAACTCGACAAGATGATCGACGTACGGCTGGTGCAGCTCATGGACGCCAGCGGCGCGCCCTACGACTTCGTCGCGGGCGGCGACAAGCGGACCTACGCGGACCTGGCCACGCCCGCCGGACTGGCCTGGATCTCCCGGTACGCCGACGGCGTCGGCCTGAACAAGAACCTGATCGTGCCCCGCGACTCCGCCGGACGGCTGCTCGCGCCGACCCCGGTGATCCGTGACGCGCACCGGCAGAAGCTGGTGGTGCACGCGTGGACGTTCCGGGCCGAGAACCAGTTCCTGCCGGTGGACTTCCGCATCGGCGCCGACCCGAACGCGCGTGGCGACATCACATCCGAGTACGAGCTGTTCTTCGACCTGGGCCTGGACGGCGTGTTCAGCGACCACCCCGACACGGCGGTCGCCGCCCGAGCCGGCCGCTGACCCCTGCTCCTGTTCACGGGGTGCCCGCCGCAGCGGCGGGCACCCCGTTAGCGTGCCGGGGTCCGTCGCGCTCGCCCGCTCCCGAGATCTTGGTACGAAACGGCCCCCCGAGGGGCCATCCCGTACCAAGATCTCGGGCCTCCCCACCGATCTTGGACTTGTGGTGCCTCGCGTAAGCCGCGAACCGGGCATCTGAGGCGCCACAACTCCAAGATCGGCGGGGCGGGGCGGGGTGATGCCGCCACCTCGGCGTAGTGGAGTTGATCAGGCCGGGGGTTCGGCTACGTAGGTGCCTCGGCCGGGCTGGCCGGTGATCAGCTCGCGATCGTGCAGCAACGACATCGCACGGTAGGCCGTGTTCATGTGGACGCCGTAGGACTCGGCCAACTCGCGGGTCGAGGGCAGCCGGTCGCCCGGCTTCAGCTCGCCACTCTTGATCTTCGCGGCGATGTCGTTGGCGATACGGCGGAACGGTGCTTCTGCTGTGGGCATGGTGGGGACTCCGGTTGGTTCGGCGAATCCGATCCTGCCCTACCTGCACAAGTAACTGCAACAAGTTGCCCAGCGCGTCGAGTGTGGAGGCTCGCGCATAACCAGATACTGGTGTAGGTTGAGTCGCGTCCGGCTCCGGTTGGTTCGGCAAACCTCGGGAGTCGGACCCGGATTGGGCTCCGGGGTCGTACCGCCGAACGGGCTGCGGTCTCGGGGTCGGCGGCCCGCCCGCGTCCCCTGTCTGCGGGCGGGCCGCCTCCACGGCTCGGTGAGGAGGATCGGCGTGCGAAACGTGCTCAACCTGTTCAAGTCGGCGCGGCGTAACCGGACCCGGAGGCCGCCGAACCAGGGCTGGTACCGCTCGGAGTCGTGCCGGCCGCTGAGCGTCGGGCAGATCCGCGAGCGGAAGTTCCGCACCGTGCGGCACGGACTCGACCCGGCGGAGGTGCACGCCTTCCTCTACCGGGTGGCCGGTGACCTGGCGCTGGCCCGGCGCGACGCGTCCCGGTACGCCGAGGAGAACACCCGCATCAAGGCGGCGCTCAAGAGCTGGCAGTCCCGGTTCACGCCGGGCGCGCAGCGGTGAGCCGGGAGCGGTTCGTCGTACACCTGCCGGTTCTCGCGGCCGACCTCGACGGCGCGCGCGGGTTCGCGCGGGCCATCTGCCGGGCGCTCGGGTTCCTGGCCGACGTGGAGCGCGCCGGGACGACCGTGTCGCGGGAGGACGATCAGTCGGTACGCCACTGGGTCTGGTGCGACCGGCCGCGTGACGGTGGCCGGCGATGCGCACGGGCGGCCGACCATGACGGGGACTGCGGCGGGCGGTGACCGGCGCGATGGCGTGGGCCGACATTCCCGGCGAGGTGCGCGTGGTGGGTGCGGCCATCCCGGGTCGGCGCGGTTACGTGCCGATGTCCGGCGTTGTAACGAGCGGCCATCCCGTCCCGGGCACTTGTGTGCGCCGACCACATAGCCCGTGGGTGACGTCACTTCTAGCGTGAGCCGACAACTGACATTCCCCCTGTCCTCACCTGGAGTCGCAATGACGATCCGGCACACGCGACGGGTGTTCCTTACCGCCGCCACCTCGGTGGCGGTCGTTCTGGCCGCCACGGCCTGTGGCAGCCCGCAGGACACCGCATCCGGCGGCGGCGACGCCGCCGCCCCGGTCAAGGTCGGTCTGGTCTACTCCCAGTCCGGGCCGCTCGCCAGCTACGGCAAGCAGTACATCGAGGGCTTCAAGGCCGGCCTCGACTTCGCCACCAAGGGCACCGGCAAGGTCGGTGACCGCACGATCGAGGTGACCGAGGCCGACGACGCGGGCGACCCGGCCAAGGCCGTGTCCGCCGCGAAGGACCTGATCGGCAAGGGTACGAAGATCATCGCCGGGTCCACCTCCTCCGGGGTGGCGCTCCAGGTCGCGCCGATCGCCGCGCAGAACAAGGTGCTGTTCATCTCCGGCCCGGCCGCCACCGACGCGGTGACCGGCGCGAACAAGTACACGTTCCGCTCCGGCCGGCAGTCGTGGCAGGACGTGGTGACCGCCCGGTCGTTCATCGGCGACGCGGGCGGCAAGAAGGTAGTGGTGTTCGCGCAGGACGGCGCGTTCGGCGACGCGAACGAGGCCGCCGTCAAGGCCGTCATCGGGGGCGCGGGCGCGAACGTGAGCAGCGTGCGGGCCCCGGCCAGCGCCACCGAGTTCACGCCGTTCGCCAGCCAGATCAAGGCCGCCAAGCCGGACCTGCTCTTCGTCGCCTGGGCCGGCACCACCGCCGGCGCCATGTGGCAGACGCTCGACCAGCAGGGCGTCCTCGCCTCCACCACCGTCGTCACCGGCCTGGACATCCGCGCCTCGTGGCCGACGTTCGGCGCGGCCGGCAGCAAGATCTCGTTCCTGTCGCACTACTTCGACGGCGCCAGCGACACCGAGGCCGCCAAGGCCGCGAAGGCGAAGGTGCCGGGCGGCACGCTCGACCTGTTCCACCCGGACGGGTTCGCCGCCGCGCAGATGGTCGTCCGGGCCGTGCAGGAAGGCGGCGACGACGTGGAGAAGATGGTCACCGCGCTGGAGGGCTGGGAGTTCGAGGGCGTCAAGGGCACCATGAAGATCCGCGCCGAGGACCACGCCCTGCTCCAGCCGATGTACCAGGCGAAGCTCTCCGGCAGCGGCACCACCTTCACGGCGACCGCGCAGAAGTCGCTCACCGGTGACGAGAGCGCGCCGCCGGTCGCGCAGATGAAGGGCTGACCGATGCTCGCCACCCGCGGTCTGACCTGGCGGATCGGTGAGGTCGCCATCGTCGACTCCGTCTACCTCGATCTGGCGCCGGGGGAGTTCCTCGGCGTGATCGGGCCCAACGGCGCCGGCAAGACCTCCCTGTTCAACCTGATCACCGGCCTGCGCCGGCCCACCGAGGGCACGGTCCTGCTGGACGGCGCGGACATCACCGCGCTTGCGCCGCACCGGCGTGCCCGGCTCGGACTGGGGCGTACCTTCCAGGCGTCCTCGGTCTTCGGCTCGCTGAGCGTGCGGGAGAACGTCCGGCTCGCCGTACAGGCACACCGGGGTGGCTCGATGAAGCTGTGGCGGCGGG
>NZ_JAGPXV010000200.1:0-8973 GCF_018070405.1 Micromonospora sp. D75 | reverse complement strand
GGGTGGCGGTCTCGGCGTTCTTCGGCGCCGGGCAGACGTACCTGCTGCAACAGCACTCCGACAACATCCAGCAGGTCTACTCCTGGCTGCTCGGGCGGCTCGCCACCGCCGGCTGGCACGACGTGTGGCTGGTCCTGCCGTACTTCGTGCTCACCGCCGTGGTGGTGCTGCTGCACCGGCGTGAGCTGGACGTGCTCTCCGTCGGCGACGACGAGGCCACCGGTCTCGGCCTGCACCCGCAGCGCTCCCGCTACCTGCTGATCGCCGCCGCGTCGCTCGGTACCGCCGCAGCGGTCTCCGCGTCCGGGCTGATCGGCTTCGTCGGCATCATCGTGCCGCACACCATGCGGCTGCTCTTCGGCTCCAGCCACCGGATCATCCTGCCGCTGTCCATGCTGTTCGGCGGCGCGTTCCTCGCGCTCACCGACGTGGTCGCCCGTACCGCCGCCGCCCCCGCCGAGATCCCGATCGGCGTGGTCACCGCGCTGCTCGGCGGCCCGTTCTTCGTCCTCGTCCTGCGTACCGCCCGCCGGGTGGCGATGTGAACGCCCCCGCCGTGCGCGTGCACGACCTGCGGGTCGCCCTCGGCGGCAACCCGATCCTGGCCGGCGTCGACCTCACGGTCGCCGCCGGCGAGTGGGTCACCGTCATCGGACCCAACGGCGCCGGCAAGTCGACCCTGTTGCGCGCCGTCGGCGGCCTGCTGACCGGCCCGGGCGAGGTCGCACTCTTCGGTACGCCGATCGGCGCGCTCCGCCGCCGCGAACGGGCCCGGGTGGTGGCCACGGTGGCCCAGTCCCCGGTGGTGCCGGCCGGCATGTCGGTCTTCGACTACACGCTGCTCGGGCGTACCCCGTACATCCCGGCGCTGGGCCGCGAGTCCGCCGCCGACCTGGCCGCCGTGCACGAGGTGCTGGACCGGCTCGACCTCGGCCCGTTCGCGCACCGTGAGCTGGCCACGCTCTCCGGCGGCGAGCGGCAGCGCGTCTTCCTGGCCCGGGCGCTGGCCCAGGGCGCCACCCTGCTGCTGCTGGACGAGCCGACGAGCGCGCTGGACATCGGGCACCAGCAGGAGGTGCTGGAACTGGTCGACCAGCTCCGCCGCGAGCACGGCCTGACCGTGCTGGCCACCATGCACGACCTCTCCATCGCCGGCGAGTACGCCGACCGCCTGGTGCTGCTGGCCGACGGCCGGGTGGCCGCCGCCGGTCCACCGGACGAGGTGCTCACCGAGGCCCTGCTGGCCCGCCACTACCGAGCCCACATCCGGGTGATCCCCGGCGACCACGGCCCCTTGGTGGTCCCCGTCCGCCCAACCTGACCTCACCCGCCCCGCCTTCGCGCGGTCGATCTTGCACTTCCGGCCCCGACAAAAGGTGCGAATGTAACGCCACGAGGGCCGCAACTGCAAGATCGGCGGACGGGGTGGCGGCTTTGCCGCTGAACAGCCCACCCTCAGGGAGCGCCGTCCCGAATCCTGGGCAGGTGTTCCGATTGCCGGGAGGGCAGATAGATCTTGGTACGAACAGGCCCTCCTAGGGGCCAACCCGTACCAAGATCTCGACCGGACCCGCCTCGCGCGCGGCGGAGGGGGTCAGCGGAGGGTGGAGATGGAGAAGAGGGCGCCGGACGGGTCGCGCAGGGCGGCGCTGCGGCCGGCCGGGTTGTCGCGCGGCGGGACCAGGATGGTGCCGCCCAGCTCGGCGGCCCGCGCGGCGGTGACGTCGGCGTCCTCCACCGCGAAGTAGACGGCCCAGTACGCGGGCAGGTCCTCCGGCATCGGCTCGGCCCGGGGCAGCATCCCGGCGACGATCCGGGCGCCGCAGCGCCACCCGGTGTACGGCACCGGCCCGGCGGGACGTTCCTCCGGGTGCCAGCCGAAGACCAGCGCGTAGAACTCCTTGGCGTTCTCCGGATCGGGGGTGACCAGCTCGTTCCAGCACATCGCGCCGGGTGCGTTGAACAGTTCGGCCCCGCGCATCGCCATCGGCTGCCAGACGCTGAACACCGCGCCCGCCGGGTCGGCGAGCACCGCCATCCGGCCCTGCGTGGCGACGTCGAACGGGGAGACCACCACCTGCCCACCGGCCGCCTCCACCCGGGTCGCGACAAGGTCGGCGTCGTCGGTGGCCACGTACATCGACCAGACCGGCACCTGGTCCGGCGTGGCCGGCGGGCCGGCCCCGGCGACGGCCTTGCCGTTCTTCTGGAAGACGGTGTAGCCGCCCGCTTCCGGCTCGGGGGAGATCTGCCCGGTCCAGCCGAACAGCTCGGGGTAGAACCGTCGCGCGTCCTCCAGCCCCGGCGTGGCCAGGTCGGTCCAGCAGGGTGTGCCGGGCTCGACGCCGTTCACGGTGACCCCTCTCGCCGGGGACGGTCCCGCTGACCCGCCCTGTCGGCATCGTGGCACCGCCGGGTCGGCCACCGGGCCGGAACCGGACAAAAGGTCAGGTGAAGCGGCGTCCCTCGTCCCGCCGGTACGCCCAGCCGGCGGCCGCGGCGAGCACCAGCACCCAGACTCCCAGCATCACCAGCGACAGGGTGCCGGGCCGGAAGTCGGTCACCGCCGCCCAGATCAGTTCCACCGCGCCCCGGGTCGGCAGGTAGGGGGCGATCGCCTTGATGAAGCCGGGCGCGTCGTCCGGCCCGGAGAGCAGGCCGCCGCCGAACGCCAGCGGGAAGAAGATCACCTGCGCCACCACGATCGCCGCCTTGCTCGGCAGCGCGTAGCCGATCGCCAGGCCGAGCAGCGTGAACGGCACCGAGATCACCGCTACCGCGCCGAGCCCGAGCAGGAACTGCAGCGCGCTGACCCGGGCCTCGGTGGCCACCGCGGCGATCACCACCACCGGGATCATCGACACGTACGTCAGCACCAGCCCGGCCAGGATCCGCCCGGTGAGTCGCGGGGCCGGTCCGGTCGGCAGGGTCCGGGTGTACGGGTTCCAGGGCTGGTCGCGGTCCTCGGCGACACCCACGCCGTACTGGAAGATGTTGGCGCTCATCACCGCGAACGTCACCATGGCGGCGGTGGCGTAGGTGGCGCCGGTGGGGTCGTCGCCGGCGAACGGCACCACGAAGAAGAGCATCGCGGCCGCGGGGAAGAAGGCGCTGCCCACCACCGCCACCGGAATCCGGATGATCTCCAGGAGGTGGTAGCGGGCGTGGACGAGGGCGAGCGGCACGACTGTCTCCTAGGCGGGGGTGGGCGCGGGCCGGTCGCCGGCCGTGATGGCGAGGAACGCCTCCTCCAGCGAGGTGGGCCGGACCTCCAGGTCGCGGAACGCCACCCCGGCGGTGACCAGGTCGCGGACGAGCTGGTCGGCGTCGGTGGTGAGCAGGTGCACCCGCCCGTCGGCGCGTTCGGTGGCGACCACCCCGGGCAGCGTCGGCAGGTCGTCGGCGACCAGGCTGACCCGGCGTACGCCGACCATCCCGCGGATCGCCGCCACCGAGTCGTCGGCCAGTACCCGCCCGTGGCCGATCACCACGACGCGCTGCGCGAGCGCCTCCACCTCCTCCAGGTAGTGGCTGCTCAGCAGCACGGCGCCGCCGTCGGCGTGGAAGCCGCGGATCGCGTCCCAGAGCGCGTGCCGCGCCTCCACGTCGAGGCCGGTGGTCGGCTCGTCCAGCACCACCAGCCGGGGACGGCCGACGAACGCCAGCGCCACCGCCAGCCGGCGACGCTGGCCGCCGGAGAGGCCGCCGGTCTGCCGGCGTACCTGGTCGGCGAGGCCGAACCGGTCGAGCAGTTCGCCCCGGGGCACCGGGTCGGGGAAGTGCGCGGAGACGAAGTCGACCACCTCGCCGACCCGCAGCGTGCCGGGCAGGCCGGTCTCCTGCGGCGTGACGCCGAGCTGCCGCCGGCTCGCCGGGTCACGCGGGTCGCCGCCGCACAACTCGACCCGGCCGCCGCTCGGGCGGCGCAGCCCGACCAGCAGGTTGATCAGGGTGCTCTTGCCGGCGCCGTTCGGGCCGAGCAGGCCGACCAGCTCCCCGGCCCGGACGGTCAGGTCGACCCGGTCCAGGGCCAGCACGTCGCCGTAGCGGCGACTGACCTGTTCGGCGCGGGCCAGGATCATCCGGGGCTCCTCGGGCGGCGGAAGGGTGCTCGTGCACTCCCTGTCTACCGTGCCGGGGCAACCGTCGCCGCCCCCTGTGGAACTGCGCACATCCCCTAGGCTGGTGGCGCCGTCGAGGACGGTGGAAGTTCCGACCGGACACTGGGGAGGGTCCGTGACCAGTCCGAGCAGGAATCTCGAGGTGCAGCCGGAGGCGTTGACGGCGTTCGCCGCCGCCTCCCGGGACCGGGCCGGCCAGTTCCGTGAGCTGCACCGGCTGTTCCGCGACGGCCACGTGGCCCGGCACGCGTTCGGCGTGATGCCCGCGTCGTTCAGTCTCGCCGCCGCGTACGAGCAGCAGTTCGAGGCGTGCCTGGCAGGGCTGGAGGACGGCGCCGAGGTGATGGCGACGATCGCCGAAGGGCTCCGCGACACCGCCGAGGCGTACACCGGCACGGACGTGGCCAACACCGACATGTTCCAGCCGGGCGCCTGAGGGGGGCGGGATGAGCACCGAGGCGCTGCAGCGCAACAAGACCTACTTCGAGCAGATCGTGTCGGGCACGCCCGACCCGTTCAAGCCGCTCTCGAACGCGGTGCTGTGGCCGTTCGAGCAGCTGCTGGAGCTGGTCGCCGGCGAGCCGGACGATCTGATGCGGGCGGCCCAGCTCGCGCTGACCACCGGCGACGCGGTCCGGCGGATCGCCGGCGACCAGGTCGCCGACCGGGCCCGGCTGCGCGGCGCCTGGGACGGCGACGCGGCGGACAAGTTCCACGCCTCGATGGAGTCGATCGAGGAGGCGATGGAGGAACTGGCCAAGGGGCTGGACGGCACCAAGGAGGTGCTGGTCGACGCCGCCAATGCCGCTGTCGACGCGTTCAACCTGCTGGTCGAGCTGATCCTGGAGTTCCTGCTCTGGTTCCTGACCGAGGTCATCATCGCCGCGGTGGCGGCAGTGCTGAGCGCCGGGGTGAGCCTGGCCGCCACAGTGGTACGGGTGCTGGCCCGGCTCGCCACCACCGTCGGCCGCATGGTCAAGATCGTGGCGCGGTTCGCGGAGATCCTCACGAAGCTCGCCACCAAGCTCCAGAAGGTCGCCGAGCTGCTCATGCGCTACCGCCAGGTGGTGCTGGAGCTCCGCAAGGCCAAGAAGGCGTACGGCGCGTTCAGTAAGGCCGGCTACACCAGGGAGGCGGTGCTGTTCAAGGCCAAACGCGCCGCCATCCTGTTCCCGGGCAAGTTCGCCATCAACCAGGCGTCACCGGTGAACATCCCCGGTATCGGCGGCGCCCTGCTCGACACCGGCATGGGGCTGCACGACATCTCCGACGGGCGCAAGGACCGCAACTACCTGGTGGACGGCACGTACCGCGAGGATCTCGGCCCGTACACAAAGGGCGTGCAGAACGTGTTCGACTCGATCGTGAACTGAGAGGCACCCATGACGTTCCCGGCCCTGGACCGGATCGAGGCGCTGGCCCGCAACCTGGACGGGTGGCAGCGCGAACTCGGCGCGCGGATGGCCGAGCTGGAGCAGAGCAGCGCCCAGGGGGTCAGCGACTCCGGCCTGGTCACCGTGGTGGCCGCCGCCGACGGCAAGATTCTCTCCACCGATATCAACGCGCGGGCCATGCGGTTCGACTCGTACACGCTGGCCGAGGAGATCACCGCCGCGGCGAACCGGGCGCAGGAGGCCGCCGCCGCCCGGGTACGCGAGATCGTCGGCGAGGTGATGGGCAACGCCCCGGCGGCGGAGCGCCGTACCGACGACGGCTACGGCGACGGCCGATACTGAGCCGATGGACGAGACCAGATACCGCGACCCGATCGACCGGCTCGTCGAGCCGGGCGAGCGCGTGCTGGCCCACGCCAAGGCCGACGTCGGCCAGGGCCTCGCTCCGGCGCCGCCGCCCGAGCCGGAGTCCACTGCCGAGCCGGGTCGGCGGACGCTCGGCTCGGTGCTGCTGAACGTCCTCCTGCCGCTCGCCACCTGGGACCGCGGCGACCGGCTGGTCGACGCGATCGGCTGGGGGATCGCCGGCCGTGGCCAACCCGGCTCGGCCGCCTCCCGCCTGCACCGCGCGCTCCGCCCGGCCCGGCCCGACCTCCAGGTCCGGGAGACGCTGCTCGCGGTCACCGACCGGCGGCTGCTGGTCTGCCGTACCGGCGGGGTCAAGCTGCTGGCCGGGCGCGAGGCCGAGGAACGCGCGCTGGCCGAGACGTCGGTGGCGTGGTCGGCCGCGCGTGCGGAGGTCGCCTCGGCCCGGGTCGGGTGGCACCGGCTCAACCCGAAGCGGCTGCGGATCGACTTCACCGACGGTTCCTGGCTGTCGTTCACCGTGCCGATCGCCGAGTCCGGCCGGCCGCTGCGCGAGGTCGCCGCCGCGCTGAGCGCCTGACGGGTCCGCCCGCCCGGGCCGCGGCCGGGCCGCAGCCGCCCGCCCGCGTCAGGCCGTCAGCGGCGCGGGCAGCGGCTCGCGGTGCAGCACGGCCAGGCGGGAGACCGCCCGGGTCAGCACCACGTAGAGGCGGTGCAGCCCACGCGGCTCGGCGGCCACGATCGCGGCCGGCTCGACGACCACCACGTGGTCGTACGCCAGGCCCTTGACCAGCGTCGCCGGGACCACGGTTACGCGCGCCGCGGCCTCGACGTCGTCGGCGGTCGCGGTTGCGACGCCCGCGTCGGCGAGCGCCGCGCGCAGCCGGTCCACCGCGTCGTCGGCGGCGATCACGCCGACCGAGCCGTCGTGCGCGAGCGCCGCCCGCACCTCGGCCACCGTCGCGGCCGTCAGGTCCTCGGCGGTACGCACATCCAGCGCGCCGTCGTGGCGAAGCGAGCGGGCCGGGGGTACGTCGACGGCGAGCGCCGGCAGCAGCCGGTTCGCGAACGCCACCACTGCCGCCGGCACCCGGAAGCCCACGCTCAGCGGCACCACAGCGGCGTCCGGCTTGCCCAGGTGGGCCAGGGACTCCCGCCAGTCGGTCGCGGCCCACGGCGCGGTGCCCTGGGCGAGGTCGCCGAGAAGCGTGATCGAGCCGTGCTCGCTGCGCCGGGCGATGGCGCGGCACTGCATCGGGGAGAGGTCCTGCGCCTCGTCCACCACCACGTGCCCGAAGCCGGCGGGCCGTTCCAGCAGCCCGGCCACCTCGTCGATGAGCACCGCGTCGGCGGCGGTCCACCGGGTCGCCTTCGCGGTGCGCGCGGGCTTGCCGGACCGGAACAGCTCCTGCTCCTCGGGCGTGAGCAGGCCGTCCGCGGCGGCGGCGAGCGCGTCGGCGTCGGTGCGCAGCCGGTGCAGCAGCCCGTCCGGGGTGAGCGCCGGCCAGACCGCGTCGAGCAGGTCGGTGACCGGCTTGATCCGGCTCATCCGGCGCAACCAGGCGTCGCTCGGCGACTCCGCCCGGCGCGCCTCCGCCTGGCGTTGCAGCAGCCCCACCACCCGCGCCCGGACCCGTTCCCGGCCGGTGGCGTAGGGCAGCCCCTCCTGGCGCGTCTCGGTGACCAGCCGGTGCAGCGGGTCGAGCCCGATCCGCCACCGGTACGAGCCGTCCGACACCATGATCGGCTCGGTGGGCGTACCGATGTGGGCCTCGACGGCCCGGCGCAGCACCTCGGCCATCCGGACGTCGTGCTTGAGCGCGGCGGCGGCCGGATCGTCGACAGCGCGGACCGGGACCCGCGCGACCAGGTCCTCCACGGTGGCCTGCTCGACCTCGACCTCACCGAGCGCGGGGAGCACCGCCGCGATGTACGACAGGAACGCCCGGTTCGGCCCGACGATCAGCACTCCCGAGCGGCGCAGTCGTTCCCGGTGCAGGTAGAGCAGGTACGCGGCGCGGTGCAGCCCGACCGCTGTCTTCCCGGTGCCGGGCGCGCCCTGCACGCAGATCGAGTCGGCCAGGTCGGCCCGGACCAGTTCGTCCTGCTCCGGCTGGATGGTGGCGACGATGTCGCGCATCGGGCCGACGCGGGGGCGCTCGATCTCGGCGGTGAGGATGCGGCTGGCGGTGCCGAGTTCCTCGCCCCGGTCCAGGCGCTCGTCCTCGAAGCTGGTCAGCACGCCCGCGCTGAACCCGAACCGGCGGCGTACGGCGACGCCCTGCGGGTCACGCGCGCTGGCCCGGTAGAACGACCGGGACACCGGGGCCCGCCAGTCCAGCACCAGCGGCTCGCCCAGCTCGTCGGTGACGTGCCGCCGCCCGACGTGGTAGTCCCGCCCGGCGTGGTCCGGGTCCGTCTCCCCGAAGTCGAGGCGGCCGAAGAACAGCGGCGTGGTCGGGTCGTCGGCCAGCTCCTTGACCCGCCGGGCCATGTGCCGGCCGAGCTGCTCGGCGGTGTACGAGTCACCGGCCACCTTGTCGCCGGTGGCGAAGAGCGCCTCGGCGCGCTCCCGCATGCGGGTCAGCGCGGCGCGGGAGGCGGTGAGGTGGGCGCGCTCGGCGGCGAGTTCGGCGTCGAGGTCGGGCGTGGCGTCACGTTCGGGCGTGGCGTCAAGTTCGGTTGCGGGCACTGTGAACTCCGATGGCTCAACTGAGGCTCGCTCGCGTGTCCGGGGCGGTTGGCCTGCTCCCGGCGCGGGGACGTCCGCTGCGGTGCATGCTCACCGCGGCCGTCGGGCGGCCATCCACGCTACGGCCATCCAGCCGCCCGCACCACCGATTTTTCCCACCCGTAGCGATCTTGGTACGCGGCCGCCCCCAGAGGGGCGGTGTCGTACCAAGATCTGGCCGGTGGCGGGCTGCACCTCGCCTCTGTAGGCGCGGGATCATTGGGGCATGACCGAGGCGCGGCCCGAGCAGCGCCGAGTGACGATCAGCGACCCGCAGGTGATGCGGGCGCTGGCTCACCCGGCCCGTATGGCGATCATGGAACATCTCGGCACGCTGGAGGGCGGTGCGACGGCCACCGAG
>NZ_JAGPXV010000020.1:0-22576 GCF_018070405.1 Micromonospora sp. D75 | reverse complement strand
GTCCAGGCGGCGCAGGTCGAGCAGCCCGGTGCCGGAAGCCATCGACATGGACATCGGCACGTCGCCAAGCAGCACGCCGAGCACGTACTCGGCCAGCCCGGTGAAGCGTGCGTTCCGCGCGCCGTGCTCCCGCAGCCAGGGCAGCCGCACCGACCAGAAGCAGCGGTGCCACCACGTGCCGGTACGCCTGTGGAAGTCCGCCGGGTCGGCCGGGCCGACCGCGCCGGCGAGCGCCTCCGGCCGGGTGTCCAGCCAGGTCAGCACCGGTCCCGACGGGGGGCCGTCGGCGGCCAGCGGCAGCACCGAGTGCCACTGCGCGGAGGTGGCCACCAGGTCCACGTCCCGCAGGTGCCCGCCAGCGGCCAGCTCGTCCAGGCACTCCGTCAGGCACGCCAGGTAGGCCGGGCCGTCCAGCGTCCCGGTGCCGTCGTCCCCGGTGACCAGATGCACCCGGCGACGGGCCAGCGCGCCCGGACGCGGCACCGCGTCCGCGTCGAGCACCAGCCCACGCACCGAGGAGGTGCCCAGATCGAGAGCGAGGATGTCCATCGCCGATCAACCTACCCGGCGCGACCGGCTTACCGGAGGCGGGCTGATCGCGTACAGTGACGGTCATGCCCGCGCACCTGTCCTGCTGGTGGCCCGCCGACCCGGCGGCCCACCCCCGCGCGTAGCTTCCCCACGCGGCCGCCCGACGAGGCGGCCGCCGGTCTTCCCCGGCATCCCGGGTCGCCCACGTCGGCGGTCACCGGCCCACCGAGGAGACCCGATGACCCGCCCGTCCGACCCGCTCGCCGCCGTCGCGGCCGGCCACGACCCCGGCCCGTTCGCGCTCGTCCGCCGCGAGGGCGCCGACCACGTCGACCTGTTCACCGGCCCGGTACGCACCGCCGACCGGCTCGCCGACCTGCCGCTGCCCGACGACGGCGCCGGCCCGCGCACGCTGGCAGTGGTGCCGTTCCGGCAGGTCACCGAGCGTGGCTTCGAGTGCGTGGACGACGGCATGCCGCTGGAGTTCCTGACCGTCGAGGCGCACCGGCGGATACCACTGGCCGAGCTGCTCGGCGCGCTGCCCGACGCCGCCGTACGCACCACCGACGCCGGCTTCGACATCGCCGACGACGAGTACGCGGCGGTGGTGGACCGGGTGCTCGCCGACGAGATCGGCCGGGGTGAGGGCGCGAACTTCGTCATCCACCGCACCATGCGCGCCACGGTGCAGGGCGACCCACTTGCCGCGGCCCTGGCCGCGCTGCGCCGGCTGCTGCTGCGCGAGCGGGGCGCGTACTGGACGTTCCTGGTGCACACCGGCGCCCGGATCCTGGTCGGCGCCAGCCCGGAGCGGCACGTCAGCGTCGCCGACGGTCTGGTCGAGATGAACCCGATCAGCGGCACGTTCCGGCACCGGGGCGAGACCGTCGACCGGGCTGAGCTGCTGCGCTTCCTGCACGATCCGAAGGAGGTGGAGGAGCTGTACATGGTGCTGGACGAGGAGCTGAAGATGATGGCAGTGGTCGCCGAGCACGGCGGCCAGGTGGTCGGGCCGTACCTGAAGGAGATGGCGCACCTGGCGCACACCGAGTACCTGCTGGCCGGGCGCTGCTCCCGGGACGTGCGGGAGGTGCTGCGGGAGACCATGTTCGCCCCGACCGTGACCGGCAGCCCGATGGAGAACGCCTGCCGGGTCATCGCCCGGCACGAGCGCGCCGGCCGGCGCTACTACGCCGGGGTGCTCGCGCTGCTCGGACGCGACGAGCAGGGCCGGCAGACGCTGGACGCGCCGATCCTGATCCGGACCGCCGAGATCTCGCCCGAGGGCGCGCTGCGGGTGCCGGTCGGCGCCACGCTGGTGCGGCACTCGACGACCGCCGGGGAGGTCGCCGAGACGCACGCGAAGGCGGCGGGCGTGCTGGCCGCGCTCGGTCTCGGCCCGGACGCGCCGGGCGCTGGCGCCGAGCCGGCCGTCAGGTACGCCGACGACCCGGAGGTACGCGCCGCGCTGGCCGCCCGCAACGCGCCGCTGGCCCGGTTCTGGCTGGAGCAGCGCCGGCCGGGCGCGCTGGCGCTGCGCGGGCTCGCCGGCCGGCGGGCGCTGATCGTCGACGGCGAGGACACGTTCACCGGCATGCTCGCCCACCAGCTCGGCGCGCTGGGGCTGGCGGTGACCCGGCGGGACTGGCCGGACCCGGGGCCGCTCGACGGGTACGACCTGGTGGTGGTCGGCCCCGGTCCGGGCGATCCGCGGGACCCGGCAGCGCCGAAGATGGTGGCGCTGCGGGCGCTGCTGGCCGAGCTGCTCGCCTCCGGCCGGCCGGCGCTCGCGGTGTGCCTGGGCCACCAGCTGCTCGCCGGGCTGCTGGGTCTGCCGCTGCACCGGCGGGACGCGCCGTACCAGGGGTTGCCGCGCGACGTGCCGGTGTTCGGGGTGACCCGCCGGGTCGGCTTCTACGCCAGCTTCACCGCCCGCGCCGACGCCGACCGGATGACCGGCCCGTACGGCCCGGTGGAGCTGTCCCGCGACCCGGCCGACGGCGCGGTGCACGCGCTGCGCGGGGCGGGTTTCGCCGGGGTGCAGTTCCACCCGGAGTCGGTGCTGAGCCAGGACGGCACCTCGGTCCTGGCGGATCTGCTCGGACATCTGCTCGACCGGCCGGCGCTGAGCGCGCATGGAGCGGCCGATCGCGGGTAGGGCGAGGGGCGACCGGTGGTCCGGACGGGTTCGAGAGCCCCCGTCCGGCCACCGGTCGCCATCCGCCGGTCAGCCGGCCATGCCCCGCTTCAGCGCGGCGCCCATGAGCGTGGCCCGCTTGGCGGTCAGCGCGGTGGCGGTCAGGGCCACGTGGTCCGGGGCCACCTCGCCGTTGTTGCTGGTGTGCGAGGCGCCGTACGGGTTGCCGGCGACGAACTGGCTCGGGTCGGTGTAGCCGGGGGTCACCACGATCCCGCCCCAGTGGTAGAAGATCGTGTACAGCGACAGCAGCGTCGCCTCCTGGCCGCCGTGCGAGGTGGCGGTCGAGGTGAAGCCGCTGTACACCTTGTCGGCGAGCGCGCCGGCCGCCCAGAGCGGGCCGGTGGTGTCGATGAACTGCTTGAGCTGTGCGGCGACCATGCCGTACCGGGTGGGCGAACCCATGATCACCACGTCGGCCCAGGAGAGGTCGTCCGGCTGGGCCTCCATCACGTCCTGGGTCTCCAGCCGGTGCGCCTGCCAGCCCGAGTTGGAGCGGATCGCCTCGTCGGGCGCCAGCTCACGCACCTTGCGCAGGCGCACCTCGGCACCGGCTTCTTCCGCCGCCTCGACTGCCGACTGCGCCATCTGGTAGGTGATGCCGGTCGCGCTGTAGTAGATCACCGCGACCTTGACCTGGCCATCCATCAGACGATCCCTCCTCGTTTGGGGTCAACTCCCGCGACTACCCGTTACTTGTCGCGTCAAACGGCGGGCGTGGCATGCTCGCCAGGTGGAGATCCGCACCGCCACCCCCGCCGACTGGCCACTGATCTGGCCGTTCCTGCGCGAGATCGTCGCGGCCGGCGAGACGTACACGTGGCCCCCGGACGTCACGCAGGAGCAGGCCCGGCGGCTCTGGATGCCGGGCCCACCGGCGCGGACGGTGGTCGCGGTGGCGCCGGACGGCGCGGTGCTCGGCTCGGCGAAGCTCGCGCCCAACCAGGGCGGCCCCGGCGACCACGTGGCGAACGCCTCGTTCATGGTCGCCCCGGCCGCCGCCGGGCACGGCGTCGGGCGGGCACTGGCCGGGCACGTGCTCGCCGCGGCCCGGGCCGACGGCTACCGGGCCATGCAGTTCAATGCAGTGGTGGCCACCAACACCCGGGCGGTCGCGCTGTGGCGGTCGCTGGGCTTCGCGGTGATCGGCCGGGTGCCGGAGGGCTTCCGGCACCCCACCCGGGGGTACGTCGACCTGCTCGTCATGCACCGGCGGCTCGACTGACCGAGGCTCAAGATTTGCGCAAGTTCCGCGCGAAAACGCTTTCCCGGCCCAGCTCAGCGAGGATCCTGGTCGGACCGGCGCCAGCCAAGTCGGCTGCCCCCGCGCCGGGAACCTGAACGGGGGATCGCGCTTCGTCGGCAGCGCGGCCGGCGCAGCGCGATCAGGGGCTGTCGGACCCCGGGCCTACGCTGACGCCCGTGACCGTTCGCCTCAGCCGCGCCGAGGCGCTCGCGCTACGGATGACCGGCCTGCTGCTGCGCCCGCACCCGACGGCCCGTCCCGAGGGCGTCGCCGACGTGGTCGAGTGGTTCGGCGCCATGCAGGCCCAGGACGCCGCGAGCGGGTTGTGGTCGCTCGGCGTACGCCTTCCCGGCGCCACCCAGAACGACGTCCGCGCGGCGCTGGAGCGGCGCGAGGCCCTGCGCACCTGGCCGATGCGCGGCACCGTGCACCTGGTGCCGGCGCGCGACGCGCGGTGGCTGCTGGAGCTGACCGGGGTGCGGACGCTGGCCGGCATCGCCTCGCGGTGGCGGCAGCTCGGGCTGACGGTCGCCGACGGTGAACGGGCCGGTGAGGTGCTGGGTGCGGCGCTGGCCGGCGGCGGCCGGCTCACCCGCGCCGAGTGCCTGGCCGCGCTGCGCGCCGCCGGGCTGGACACGGATGGTCAACGCGGCTACCACCTGCTCTGGTACGCCAGCCAGCGCGGCGTCACCTGCATCGCCCCGCACGTCGGCAACGAACAGACGTTCGTGCTGCTCGACGAGTGGGCGCCCGATCCGCGCCGCCCGGAGCGCGACGAGGCGCTGGCGTTGCTGGCGCACCGCTATGTGCGCGGCCACGGCCCGGTGACCCGGCACGAGCTGGCCCGGTGGACCGGCCTCACCGTCACCGACGCGACCCGGGCGATCACGCTGGCCGGTGACCTGCTCGCCCCGGTCGAGGTCGACGGCGAGCCGGCGGTGGTCGACGCCGCGCTGCTCGACACGCCCCGCGCGCCCGTCGACGACGTGCACACGCTGCCCGGCTTCGACGAATACCTGCTCGGCTTCAAGGACCGGTCGCTGATGCTCGACCCGGCGCACGCCGCAGCGGTGGTCCCCGGCAACAACGGGATGTTCCGGTCGACCGTGGTGCGCGGCGGGCGCGTGGTCGGCACTTGGACGCGGACGATCGGCGCGCGGGCGGTGACAGTGACAGCGCACCAGCTCGTGCCGTTCGACGCCGCGCTGCGCACCCGGGTGGACGCCGCGCTGACGGGTTACGCCCGCTTCCTCGGCTTGGAGCTGCGTCACTCCTGGTGAGCGACGGCTCCCGCCGTTGCCTTACCTCATTCTCCTCTGCTGCCGTGCATCCCCTTTGCTCTGCAGCCATCGGCGCATCGGGTCGCCGCGCCCGTGCTCGGTGGAACGCCATGGGTGTCAAAACCGCGCCGAGACACCCGTGGCGTTCCACTCACGCCGATGGCCGACTACGGAGGGAGGGTGAGCTGGCCGGACAAGGCCGAAGGGCCGGCGGCACCGCGTGCCACCGGCCCTTCGCGCGTCCGGGGTCAGTCGGCCAGAGCGCCGGCCGAACGGCCCTCGTGCAGCGTCAGGTTACGGCCGCTGCCCGGGTCGAACAGGTGGATCTTCTCCAGGTTGAACCACACCCGGCGCGACTCGCCCTCGCGTACCTGGGACTCCGCCGACAGGCGGGTGACCAGGTTCGAGCCGCCGCCCGCGAAGTCCGCCGCGCCCGCGTCGGCGGCCAGCTCCTCCAGTTCGGCGGCGGTCGCCCGCTCCCCCTCGACGGTGAAGTAGACGTACTTGTCCGAACCCATCGACTCGACGATGTCCACCGGCGCCTCGAACTCCATGCCCCGGCGGCGGGTCTCGTCGTCGATCAACGCGGCGTCCTCGAAGTGCTCCGGCCGGATGCCGAGGATCAGCTCGCGGGGCGCGTCACCGGCCTCCAGCTCGCGGCGGACCCGCTCGCCGATCGGCACGTCTCCGAGCGCGGTCCGCAGCTTCCCGTCCTCCACCGCGGCGTGCACGAAGTTCATCGAAGGCGAGCCGATGAACCCGGCGACGAAGAGGTTGCGCGGGTGGTCGTACAGCTCCTGCGGCGGGCCGACCTGCTGCACCGCGCCGCCGCGCATGATGACCACCCGGTCGCCGAGCGTCATCGCCTCGGTCTGGTCGTGGGTGACGTAGACGGTGGTGGTGCCGAGTTGCTTCTGCAGCCGCGACACCACGGTGCGCATCTGCACCCGCAGCTTGGCGTCCAGGTTCGACAGCGGCTCGTCCATCAGGAACGCCTTGGGCTGGCGGACGATCGCCCGGCCCATCGCCACCCGCTGCCGCTGGCCGCCGGAGAGGTTGGCCGGCTTGCGGTCCAGCAGCGCGGTCAGCTCCAGCACCTTCGCCGCCTCGTCGACCTTCTGGTTGATGGTCTCCTTGTCCAGCTTCGCCAGCCGCAGCGGGAACGCCATGTTCTCCCGAACGGTCATGTTCGGGTAGAGCGCGTACGACTGGAAGACCATGGCGATGTCGCGGTCGCGGGGCGCCTTGTCGTTGACCCGCTCGCCGCCGATGCGCAGCTCACCGGAGCTGATGTCCTCCAGCCCGGCGATCATGTTGAGCGTGGTGGACTTCCCGCAGCCGGACGGACCGACCAGGATGACGAACTCGCCGTCGGCGATCTCCAGGTCGACGTCCTGTACGGCGGTGGTCCCGTCCGGGAACCGCTTGCTCACCTTGTCCAGCACGATGTCGGCCATTGCTACCACCTATCCCTTGACTGCGCCGGAGGTCAGACCGGAGACGATGCGGCGCTGGAAGAAGAGCACGAACAGGATGATCGGCACGGTGATCACCACGGCGGCGGCGCAGATCGCCCCGGTCGGGTCCTCGAACTGCGACTCGCCGGTGAAGAACTGCAGCGCCACCGGGACCGTGCGGGACCGCTCGGTCGAGGTGAGCGTGATCGCGAACAGGAAGTCGTTCCAGCAGAAGATGAAGACCAGGATGGCGGTGGTGAACACGCCCGGCGCGGCCAGCGGCGCGATCACCCGCCGGAACGCCTGGGCCTGGGTGGCGCCGTCCATCTTCGCCGCCTTCTCCAGGTCCCACGGGATCTGCTTGAAGAAGGCCGACAGGGTGTAGATGGCCAGCGGGAGCGCGAACGTGATGTAGGGCAGGATCAGGCCCGGCCAGGTGTCGAACAGGCCGAGCTGCCGCTCGATCTCGAACAGCGGCGACACCAGCGACACCTGCGGGAACATCGCGATCAGCAGCGAGACGCCGACCAGCAGCTTCTTGCCGGGGAAGTCCAGGCGGGAGATCGCGTACGCGGCCATCGCCCCGAGCACCACCGCGATGGTGGTGGCGATCAGCGCGATGCCGATGGAGTTGATCAGGGCCCGGACGAACTGGTCGGTGTCGAAGATGGTCCGGTAGTTGTCCAGCGTCCACTCGCGCGGCCAGAACTTGCCGTCGGTGAGCGTGGCCGGGGTCTTGAACGACAGCGAGGCGATCCAGAGCACGGGGACCAGCGCGAAGACGACGACCACGACGTCCAGCAGGCCCCAGCGCACCTTCGCCCGCGTGGTGGATTCCACTGCCATGTCAGCGCCTCTCCCCATCGTCGCTGCCCGGGGCAGCGGTGCCGAACAGCTTCACGAACACGAAGGCGATGATCGCCACGGTGATGAAGATCAGCACCGACATCGTGGAGCCGATGCCGAGGTTCAGGCCCCGGATCAGGTTGTTGTAGGCGAGCATCGACACCGACGACGTCTCGTTGCCGCCGTTGGTGAGCACGAAGATGTTGTCGAAGACCCGGAACGCGTCGAGCGTGCGGAACAGCAGCGCGACCAGGATGGCCGGCTTCATCACCGGCAGCATCACCTTGGTGAACCGCTGCCACGCCGTCGCGCCGTCGGTGGAGGCCGCCTTGAGCAGGTCCTCCGGCACCAGCGCCAGCCCGGCCATCAGCAGCAGCGCCATGAACGGGGTGGTCTTCCAGATCTCCGCCAGCATGATGATCGCCAGCGAGCTGGCCCGCTCGGTGAGCGGGGCGCTGCCGTCGAACAGGTTCGCCAGGTAGCCGGTGCCGGGCGTCCAGGCGTACCGCCAGGAGAACGCCGCGACCACAGTGACGATGCCGTACGGGATCAGCGCGGCGGTGCGGACGATCCCCCGGCCGACGAGCGTCCGGTGCATGATCAGCGCCAGGCCCATGCCGAGCACCAGCTCGACCGCGACGGTGACCACGGTGATCAGGGCGGTCACCCCGAACGCGGTCCACCAGAAGTCGTTGGTGAGCACGGTGACGTAGTTCTCCAGCCCGACGAACTGCCGCTCGTCGGGGAAGCGCAGGTCGAAGCGTTGCAGCGACAACCAGACGGAGTACAGGATCGGGTACGCGGTGACCAGCACCATGACCAGCGCGGCCGGTGCGCACAGCAGCCAGCCGAGCCGCCGTTCGGCCCGCTTGTTCTCGCTCAGCGGGGCGCGGGAGCCGCGCCGCGACCGCTGCTGCGGCACTGCGGCGTGCCGGCCGCCGGGCTGCTCGGACTCGGCCTCGGCGGCGGCCTGCGCGCCGGCCGGAGTGGCGTTCACGCTCATGGCAGAACCCCCTTGGACTCCAGCGCGTCGGAGATCGCCTTGCGCAGCTCGTCGGCGGTCTGCTCGGGCCGGATCGCCGACGGCGGCGACAGGATCGCCGACATCACCGTGGAGATGCTCTGGTACGCCGGGGTCAGCGGTCGCACCGCCGGCTCCTTCAGCTCCTCCAGGATGGTCTCCTTCATCGGGTACGCCTCGGTCATCTCCGGGTCGTCGTAGACGGCCTCGATGGTGGGCGGCACGCCGTCGTTGACGGCGGAGAACTTCTGGTTCTCGGCGTTGCGCAGGCAGCGGGCCACCTCGAACGCCTCCTCCGGGTGCTTCGAGTAGCTGCTGACCGCCAGGTTGACCCCGCCGATGGTGACCTTGCTGGGGGTGCCCGGTTCGATGCCCGGCACCCGGGCCCACTTCACGTTCTTCGCCAGCTCCGGGTTGGCCTCCTGGAGCGCCGGATAGACGAACGGCCAGTTCACCTGGAACGCGCCCTTGCCGGACTGGAACTCCAGCCGCACCGGGTCCTCCAGCGCGTTGCTGAACGACGGCGACGTCACGCCGGACGTGGCGAACTTCTTGAGCTGGTCGAGCGCGCGTACCGCGCCGGCGTCCATCTCCGCCTTCTTGCCGTCGTCACTGAGGATCTTGCCGCCGGCGCTCTCGGCGAGCGTGTTGTAGAGGACCACCAGGCCCTCGTACTGGGCGCCCATGGTGAGCACCTGGTACGGCTTGCCCTGCTCCTTGAGCTGCTGGGCGGCGGAGATCATCTCGTCCCAGGTCTTCGGCGGCTGCGACACCAGGTCCGACCGGTACCACAGCAGCTGCACGTTCGTGTTCTTGGGCGCGGCGTACAGCTTGTCCTCGTACCGGGCGGTGTCCAGCGGGCCGGCCAGCGTGCCCCGCTCCGCCTCGGCCTTGTCCTCGCCGGTCCACTCCCGGATCCACTTCGCGCTGGCGAACTCCTGGGTCCACGTGACGTCCAGGCCGAGCACGTCCATCCCGCTGTCCTGCGCGGCGAGCCGCCGCACCATCTGCACCCGCTGCTCGTCGGCCTCGCGCGGCAGCACCCGGTAGTCGATGCGGTACCGGCCCTGCGCCGCCGTGTTGCAGGCGTCGACGACCTTCTGCAGGTTCTGCTCCGGCGGGTAGTACAGGTTGATCGTGGGGACGCCGCCGTCGCCGCCGGATCCGCAGGCTGCCAGCGGGGCCACCAACGCGAGCGCGGCGGCTGCCGCCACCGCGCGTCCGGCCGGCCGTCGTGCGGCCGTGTCGGGGACTGTCGTCATCACCCTCCCCCTCTCTTCGGCGAAGAACCGGGGAGTGACCCGTGCCCCGGCGCACGGCGAGACGGCGGGGTTCTCGGTCCGATCACCGAACGCCCCGGGCGTGTCGTGCGGCTGAACGTGCCCGACCTGCGACGGAGCGAAACATCACGGACATGTGACGGTGACGGCGCGCACACCGTCGGCAGCGCGACGACGGGGCGCGGCCGACACGCCGTCCCACGTCGTGAAACGGCGAGGCTACCGAGCGTCAGCGGTCGTGCATTAGCGTGGGGCTGGCTCCGTAGCCGGCGGTCGCCGTCGACGTCGATACGCCTCCGGCCGTCCCCCACTGCCCGCCCGATCGGTTGGTTCTGTCGGGAAAGTGCCGTCCGCTCGTTCCCCGGTTGGGCAGGATTCGCCCCGAGGAGGTGCCGTCGTGCAGGACACCCGCGCTCTCGCCCTGACGTTCGAGGTGAGCGGCCTGCCCCCGGTCAAGACCGAGGCCCTGTCCATCTTCGCCGCCGGGCACCGGCAGGCGACGAGAGTCCGTACCCTGCTCCAGGCCGCCTGCACGGCGGCCCAGCGCACCGGGTGGACGCCGCTCACCGGCCCGGTGGAGGTGGACCTCACCCTGCGGTGCCCGCCCGGGCACCGCACCTCCGACGCCAGCACGCTGCTCGGCGGCGTGTGCGCGGTGCTCCAGGACAAGAAGCGGGTCGCCAACATCGGTCTCGCCCACCTCGGGGTGCTGGTCGACGTCGCGCTCTGGTCCGACGACCGGCAGATCCGCCGGCTGTCGTACGTCGAGGAGCCGGCGGAGGAGTTCTCGTACCTGGTCCGGGTGTCGGCCGTACCGACGATGGTTTGACCGACGTTCGCGGTGGGGTACCGCGGACGCCGACGAAGGGAGCGCCGATGTCGGAGCCACATGTCACGCTCGACCCGAGCGGGCTTGACCCTGTGCAGCAGAAGCTGCGTGGCCCGCTGGAGGATCAGCTGACCTCGGCCCTGCAGGCCGCCGCGGACCGGGTCCGCTCCGGCTACGCGGGCGAGCCGGTGGAGGACGTGTGCCGCCGCCTGCTCGACGAGACCCGCTCCGGCCTGCACCCGGACATCGCGGCCGGCTTCCAGCCCGACATGGACGAGTTCTGCCGGGTCGCGGTGGCGATCGTGCGGGGCGAGCTGACCTGAGCCCGGGCCGCACCCTGGAATTGAGTACGCGTACCGATGGCGGGTCCGCCCGGGGCGACGACAATTCTCCCCGTGCGAACTCGAATCATGATTGTTCTTGCCGTGCTCGGACTGGCCGGGCTGATGGCGACCACCGGCTGTTCCCTGCGGCAGAGCATCTGCGGCAGCGACGAGTACCCGGTGATCGCGGTCGGTCCGCAGGGCGGCAGTTCCTGCGTGCCGGACGGGGAAGAGCCGTCCCCGCCGTACGTGCGCTACCCGGAGGGCAAGGTGCCGCAGCACGTCGACGACGAGTGGGACGTCTACTGGCGCACCCACGGCATCGACGAGAACAACAACATCATCGACCGCTGACGCCGGCGTCAGCTGCGCCGCACGTCCACGGCCACGACGTGCGTACCGTCCGGGCGGGTGGACTCCCCCAGCCGCACCGGCAGGCGGCCGTCATCCGGCGGCAGCAGGCCGAGCCCGAAACTGAGGTGCCCCTCGAAGTCGCCGGCCACCGCCCATCCACGCAGCGTCGGGAAGCGGATCGCCGCCGGCGGCAGGTCCGCCGTTCCGCCGCCGCGCGCGTCGTGCGCCTGGGCCGGCTCGAACCGCACCGACAGGTACGCGGTGCCGGGCAGCGCGACCGGCGCGCCCCGGCCCTCGGTCACCACCCGCGGCACGTAGGCGACCTGGTAGGACGGGGTGGGCCCGCGGAACGCGAATGTGATCCGGCTGAAGCCCTCCGCCGGGTGGTCACCGACGTCCACCGCCACCAGGACGGGCAGCGGCTCCCCCGGTGGTGGGGTGACCGGCACCCGGACCCGGTGGGCGACCCGGGCCGGCTGGCCGGGCACGGCCCAGTCCCAGGTGACACGCCACGAGCCGCCCGTCGAGGCCGCTTCGGTCGGCACGGGCGGGGTGGGCGTGGCCTCCGTCGCGGTCGCCGCGGGGGCCGCCGCGGCCGTCGGGGTGGGCGCCGTGGACGCGCCGTCGTGGCCGGTCGCCGTGCAGGCCGCCGCGAGCAGCACGACCAGGCCGGCGAGCAGCGGTACGCGCTGAGGAGTCATGACTCAGTGTCGCTCCGTGACCGGCCCGCGCACCAGAGGCGTCCCACCCGATTCCGGCGCCTGTTTCCGGGGCCGGACGGGTCAGGACCGGGTCCGCAACTCCCCGGCCCTGACCCCGGCCGTCCGGTTGGGTAGCGGTCTGCGCCGCGGGAACACGGCAGGCGTGGCACGACGCCGTTCGCCGGGCTCCGCGCGGCGAGCCGGTATGCCCGCACTCAGCTCCACGGTGCTCTTACCACCGGACTCCGGTGCGCCCCCGTCTCACCCCGACGAGGCGTGGACGCCGGCTCAGGTTAGGCGCGTACGCGCAGGCCGGACAAGCGATGACCGGTGGCCGCGCCTGTGATTGATGTCTATGCGGAATTGCGGCATGTCGGCGTAACGGGGTCAGCCGGTTTCGCGCTGTTCGACTTCGAGACGCGGACTGCGCCCGGCCTGCCCCGGCGGGACGCTCCGGGCCGCGGCGGCCCCGGCGACGAGCGCCAGCGCGGCCACGTGCAGCGCCCGTACGCCGGCCGGGGCGGCGACGTCCGCCGCCGGCAGCGCGGGCAGCAGCAGCGCGCCGAGCCCGGTGACCGCCAGCGCCACCCGCCAGAACACGGCCGGGTTCGCCGCCGGCAGCGGCGGCGCGACGCCCCGGGCCGGCTGTCCCCGGCGGGCCTCCCCCACGGCCAGGACGACCACCAGCAGCCCGCCGCCGAGCCCGGCCGTCACGTCCACGAACTGGTACCAGTACACGCCGGTCAGGGCGTGGAAGTCGGTGACGCCGAACAGCCGGGGCAGGCGCTCGCTGTGGCTGACCCGGTCCCACGCGACGTGACTGAACGCGCCGATGAGCGCCGAGCAGACCGACACCTGCCAGGGATGCCGCACCCCGGCCAGCGTCGCGTACCAGGCCCAGCCGAACAACCGCCGTCCCGGCAGGTGCGCGACGACGCCGGCGACCACGCGGCGCGCCACCCAGGCGTACGCGAGCGCGACCGGCAGCCCCCACCAGAGCAGCCCGCCGAGCGTGTGTGTACGCATGCCGAGCGCCAGCGGCGTGCCGGTGAACAGGTACGCGGCGTCCGGCGCCACCGCACCGGCGCACAGCGCCACCCCGTCGAACCAGCGGGGCCGCCACAGCTTCAGCGGCAGCACCGGCGCCAGGTGCGACGGGAAGGTGAGTGGCACCTCCCGGACGTTACCGGCCGCCTAGAAGTGCTGGACCAGGTCGGGAAACGCCGCCAGCCGGATCACCTGGGAGTCGGACGGGTCCAGCTCGTCGTGCTCCAGGATCCAGGTGTTCTCGTTCGGGATGAAGACCGCGTTCATCCCGGCGGCCCGGGCGGGCAGGATGTCCGAGCGCGGGGAGTTGCCGATCATCCAGGCGGCGGCCGGGTCGAAGGCGTGCTCGCGGGCCAGCCAGCGGTACGTGTCGGCGTCCTTCTCCGGCATGATGTGCGCGGCGCGGAAGTGGTGCAGCAGCCCGCAGGCGTCCAGCTTGCGCTGCTGCTCCTCGCGCTCGCCCTTGGTCAGCAGCAGCAGCTCGTGCCGGCCGGCCAGGTCGTCGAGCGTCTCGGCCACCCCCGGCATCAGCTCGACCTGGTGCCCGATCAGAGCCGCCGCGAGCTGATCGATCTCGGCGCGTTCCCGGTCGGTGGCCGGACGCTCGCGCAGCTTCTCCAGGCACTCGCCGAGGCTGCGCAGGAAGACCTTGCTGCCGTAGCCGTGCGCGACGGCGTTGGCCCGCTCGATGTCGTCGAGCACCGCGCGGATGCGGGCCCGGTCCAGCGTGGGATGGTCGAGCCAGGTGAGGAAGTCGTCGATCACCCGCTCGAACAGGACGTTGTTCTCCCAGAGCGTGTCGTCGGCGTCGAAGACCAGCACGGCGGCATCCCGGCGCGGCGGCATGGGGCTCCCTCCCTCACGGACCTCGCACACCGTACTGCCCGGTCGCCGGACGGACCACGCGGATTATCCGGTCGGCGGGCGGTTACCGGCGGCTACCCGACTGCGCGATCCCTGGTCGGGCGACATGCTTCGGCCATGACGATCTCACCCGATCATCCACCCGGGCGCAGGCGGGGCGCGGCCGTCGCCGTGGCCGCGGCGCTCGCCGTCGCGGGCGCGGCGCTGCCGGGATCCCCGGCGCTCGCCGTCAACGCCGCACACACCACAGTCGTCGGCACGAACCCGGTCGACTGGACGCCGCACGCGCTGGACGGCACCGTGCACCGCATCCTCCAGATCGGCAACCGCGTGTACGTCGCCGGCACGTTCACCAAGGTGCGCAACGCCGGGCAGTCGGCCCAGCTGGCGATGCCCCGCCTGGTGGCGCTCGACGCGACCACCGGCCGGATCGACACCGCGTTCCGGCCGCAGGTGAACGGCGCGGTGAAGGCTCTCGCCGCCGCGCCGGACGGCCGCTCGCTCTACATCGGCGGCGCGTTCACCACTGTCAACGGCGCCGCGGCGTCCCGGCTGGCCCGGATCGACGCGGCCACCGGCGCGCGGGTCGCCGGTTTCACCACGCCGGCGCTGAACAACCAGGTCAACGACATGCGCCTGGTCGGCAACCGGCTGATCGTCGGCGGCGCGTTCCAGACCGTCGGCGGGGTGACCCGGCGCGCCCTGGCGGCGGTGAACGCCACCACCGGAGCCGCCGATCCGTCGGTCAACCTGAACCTGGCCGGTCCGCGCACGACCACCTCCGGCGCCACCGCGCCGGTGAAGATCGAGGCGCTGGACGTCTCCGCCGACGGCCGGCGGCTGGTGTTCGTCGGCGGCTTCAGCAGCGTCGCGGGCGTGGCGCGGCACCAGATCGCCGTCGCCGACCTGAGCGCGTCGGGCGCCACGCTCTCCGGCTGGGCCACCGACCGCTACCAGCCGCAGTGCGCGCGGACGATGCCGGTCTACATGCGCGGCGTCGACATCTCGCCGGACGGCACCTGGTTCGCGGTGGTCACCACCGGCGGCCCGTTCCCGGCCACGCTCTGCGACACCGCGGCGCGTTTCGAGTTCGGTGCGGCCACCGGCGGCAAGCAGCCCACCTGGGCCAACTACACCGGCGGCGACACGCTGCTGTCGGTGGCGGTGACCGGCGCGGCCGTCTACGTCGGGGGCCACCAGCGCTGGCTGGACAACCCGCAGGGCCGCAACTCGGCCGGTCCGGGCGCGGTGTCCCGGCCGGGCATCGGGGCGATCCACCCGGTCACCGGCAAGGCGCTGCCGTGGAACCCGACAAAGGACCGCGGGGTGGGCACCGGCGAGCTGTACGCCACCGACCGGGGCCTGTGGGTCGGCAGCGACACCGTGACGGTGGCCGGCGAGTACCACGCCCGGCTGGCGTTCCTGCCGCTGGCGTGACCGTGCGGGGCGCGGCGGGCTCTCCCGTCGCGCCCCCGCACACACGGTCAGCGGCGCAGCGTGAGGATCAGGTCGGCGACCAGCGCGGTCCACCCGGTCTGGTGCCAGGCGCCCAGCCCGGCGCCGTTGTCGCCGTGGAAGTACTCCGGGAAGCAGATCAGATCGCGCCAGTCCGGGTGGGTCTGGAACAGCTGCGCGGCGCCGTAGATCGGCCGCCGTCCCCACCCGTCGCGGGTGAACAGCGAGATCAGCCGCGCGGACAGGTCGTCGGCGATCTCGTCGAGCGTCCGCTTGACCCCGGAGCGGGTCGGGTACTCGACCTGCAGGTCGTCGCCGAAGAACGCGGCGTAGTCGCGCAGCGCGCTGATCAGCAGGAAGTTCGTCGGCATCCAGATCGGGCCGCGCCAGTTGGAGTTGCCGCCGAACAGGCCGCTGGTCGACTCGGCCGGCTCGTAGCCGACGCTGAACTCCTGCCCGCCGAGCGTGACGGTGAACGGCTTGTCCAGGTGGGCTCGGGACAGCGTACGCAGCCCGTACTCGGAGAGGAACTCGTCGGTGTCGAGCATCCGGGCCAGCAGCCGCACCACCTGGTCCGGGGCGACCATCGACAGCAGCCGCTGCTGCCGGCCGTCGGGGCCGATCCGGCGGCCGCCGATCACCTCGGCGTACTCCGGGCGGTTGGTGAGGAACCAGCGCAGCCGCGCGCCCAGCTCGGGCAGGCGGCGCATGGTGCGGGCGGTGAGCCGGGTGACGGCTGCGAGCGGCAGCAGCCCGACCACCGAGCGGACCTTCAGCGGCACCTTCGTGCCGTCGGCCAGGCGCAGCACGTCGTAGAAGAACGCGTCCTCGGCGTCCCAGAGCCCCTGGTGGTACGCCGCCGCGGCGATGTACGCGAAGTGCTCGAAGAACTTGGTGGCGGTGTCGGTGTACGCGCGGTCGTGCTCGGCCAGCACGATCGCCATGTCGAGCAGGTTGAGCGCGTACATGGCCATCCAGCCGGTGCCGTCGGACTGCTCCAGCACCCCGGCGACCGGCAGCGCGGCCGAGCGGTCGAACGGGCCGACGTTGTCCAGCCCGAGGAAGCCGCCCTCGAAGACGTTGTTGCCGCCGGTGTCCTTGCGGTTGACCCACCAGGTGAAGTTGAGCAGCAGCTTGTGCATGACCCGGGCGAGGAACTCGTGGTCGCGGGAGCCGTCGATCTCGAAGACCTTCAGCGCCGCCCAGGCGTGCACCGGCGGGTTCACGTCCCCGAACGCCCACTCGTACGCCGGGATCTGCCCGTTGGGGTGCAGGTACCACTCGCGCAGCAGCAGGAGGACCTGTTCCTTGGCGAAGCCCGGGTCGACCCGGGCGATGGTGACGCAGTGGAAGGCCAGGTCCCACGCGGCGTACCAGGGATATTCCCACGGGTCCGGCATGGAGATGACGTCGAAGCTGTTCATGTGCCACCAGGCGCTGTTGCGCCCGTGCCGGCGGCCGGCGGGCGGCGTGGAGCCGGGGTCGCCGGTCAGCCAGCGCTCGACGTCGAAGTGGTAGAACTGCTTGCCCCACATCAGCCCGGCGATGGCCTGGCGGGCGACCAGCGCCTCGTCGGCGGTGGCGGCGGCCGGGATCACGCTGTCGAAGAACCGGTTCGCCTCGGCCCGGCGTGCCCAGAGCACGGCGTCGAACCCGTCACCGAGGTCGGCCGGGGCGGGCGGCGCGGCGGCCGGGGGCGGCGCGGTACGGGTCAGCCGCAGCCGGATCTGCCGCTGCTCGCCGGCCGGCACGTCGAGCACGTAGTGCAGCGCGCCCTTGGTGCCGGTGCGCTCCGGGTTGACGGTGGCGGCGCCGTTGACCACGTGGTCGTTGATGCCGTCCTTGGGGTACGCGGACCGCCCCGGCAGCCCCCACAGCCGCTCGGCGTTCGTGTCGTTGTCGCACAGCAGCGGCACCGGGTCGCCGTCGCCTTCCAGCAGCAGCTGCCCGAGCACCCAGTGCTCACCGACGAGCCGGGAACCCGTGCCGACCAGCTTCGGCACCCGGTCGGCGCCGGGCAGCCCCCACGCCCAGGTGTTGCGGAACCAGAGCGTGGGCAGCACGTGCAGCGTCTCGTCGGTGTCGGCCCGGTTCGCCACGGTGATCACCACGCACATGTCGGTCGGGGACGCCTTGGCGTAGTCGACGGTGACCGCCCAGTACCTGTCGTCGTCGAAGATGCCGGTGTCGACCAGCTCGTACTCGGTGTCGTCCCGGCCGCGCAGCGCGTTCACCGCGACCAGCTCGTCGTACGGGAAGGCGGCCTGCGGGTAGTGGTAGCGCCAGCGCATGAAGGAGTGCGTGGGGGTGCTGTCGAGGTACCACCAGTAGTCCTTGGCGTCCTCGCCGTGGTTGCCGCCGTCGCCGCCGAGGCCGAACATCCGCTCCTTGAGGATCGGGTCGCGCCCGTTCCACAGCGCCAGGGCGAAGCAGAACGTCTGCCGGTCGTCGCAGACGCCCGCCATGCCGTCCTCGTTCCACCGGTAGGCTCGGGACCGCGCGTGATCGTGGGGGAAGTAGTCCCAGGCCGTGCCGTGCTCGCTGTAGTCCTCACGTACCGTGCCCCACGCCCGCTCGGACAGATAGGGGCCCCATGCGCGCCAGTCCTGCTCCCCGGCGTCGGCCTGGGCGAGCCGGTGCCGCTCGGGGTCGGGGGACGCGGAGGTCGACCGGTCGGTGATCACTGGCACATCTTCGACGCCGCCGGGGTACTTCTCCACAGCGGCCATTGTCGCCGTGGCATGTCACACCTCGCTGCCGGTGGAGGAAAGTTGATCGACATCCGTTTCGGGCCGCGCGTCTGCGGTGAGCTGTCCGCCGCCGCCACGCGGGAATGGCTGGTCACCGACGGGCTCGGCGGATACGCCATGGGCACCGTCGCCGGGCTGCGTACCCGCCGGTATCACGGGCTGCTCGTGGTGGCCGGCGACACGCCCGCGTCCCGAAAGGTGGGACTGGCGAGCCTCGACCCGGCGGTGACGCTGCCGTCGGGGCGGCAGGTCCGCCTCGGCGCGCACGAGTGGTCCTCCGGCGTGGTCGACCCGCGCGGCTTCGAGCTGCTGGAGCGCTTCGACCTCACCGACGGGGTGCCGCGCTGGCGGTGGCGCGTCGGCGACGTGGTGATCGAACGGGAGATCGCCATGACGTACGGCCGCTCGTGCGTCGCCGTCGTACACCGGTTGATCTCCGGCGGCCCGGTGCGGCTCGACCTCGCGGCGGCCTGCACGTGGCGCGACGCGCACGGCGAGCGGCGCGCCGACGGTCCGGCGCCCCGGCTGGAGGCGGCGGCCGGCGGCGCGGTGATCGACGGCGCGTACCGGCTCGCCGGGCCGGACTGGACCCCGGAGGGCCAGTGGTGGCACGGGGTACGCCACCGGACCGAGGCCGAGCGCGGCCTGCACCCGGACGAGGACCTCTGGTACGCGGGCCGGTTCACCGGCGCGCTGGACGAGCCCGGCGCGACGGTGTCGGTGCTGGCCTGGGCGGGCGACCTGGCCGAGGAGCCGCCCCCGGCGACCGCGGTGGTCGAGTCGACCCGGCGGCGCAACCGGGCCGTGACGGCGGCGGCGAAGCCCGGCGACGCGGTCGAGGCGACGCTCGCGCTCGCCGCCGACGCGTTCGTGGTACGCACCGCCACCGGCCCGGACGTGGTCGCCGGCTACCCGTGGTTCGGGGCCTGGTCGCGCGACACGATGATCTCCTACGAGGGCCTGTTCCTGTGCACGAACCGGGCCGACGAGGGCCGGGACCTGCTGCGGGCGTACGCGGCGACGCTGTCCGAGGGGATGCTGGCGAACACCGCCGACACCGGCCGGGTCGAGCACAACACCGTCGACGGCACGCTGTGGTTCCTGCACGCGGTCAGCCGGCACGTCACCGTCACCGGCGACACCGACCTCGGCGACGAGCTGCTGCCCGCGCTGCACGGTGTGGTCGAGGCGCACGTGGCGGGCACCCGGTACGGCATCGGCGTCGACCCGGCCGACGGGCTGCTGACCCAGGGCGGCCCGCCGGACGTCGCGCTCACCTGGATGGACGCCCGGGTGTACGGGGTGCCGGTGACCCCGCGTACCGGCAAGCCGGTCGAGGTGAACGCGCTGTGGATCAACGGGCTGGCCGGGCTCGCCGAGCTGACCGAGCTGGCCGGACGCGACGCCTCGGCGCTGCACGCGCTGCACCGGCGGGCCGCCGCCGCGTTCCGGGAGCGGTTCCCCGCCCCGGCCGGCTGGCTCTACGACGTGGTGGACGCCCCGGCACCGGCGTACCCGCTGGGCGGTGCCACGCACCACGACGACGACCTGCTGCGCCCCAACCAGCTGCTCGCCTGGTCGCTGCCGTACGCGCCGCTGGAGCCGGACGAGGCCACGCTGCGCCGGATCACCGAGGCGCTGTTCACCCCGCTCGGCCCGCGCAGCCTCGCCCCGGGCTCCCCCGGCTGGACCGGCCGGCACCGGGGCGGGCCGGCCGAGCGGGACTCCGCCTACCACCAGGGCACCGTGTGGCCGTGGCTGACCGGTCCGCTGCTGGACGCGTACCGCCGGGCCGGGCTGCCCACCGACGACCTGCTGGTGGGGCTGGAGGGCCACCTCGCCGAGGACGGCCTGGGCTCGGTGAGCGAGACCGCCGACGGCGACGCCCCGCACGCGGCCACCGGCTGCCCGTTCCAGGCGTGGTCGGTGGCCGAGCTGCTGCGCGCGCGGCGGACACGCCGGTAACGCGTTACAGACCGGCAACCGGCGCGTCGCCGCCGGTTATCGACCCCTCGGCAGGATGGGTGCCGACCCCACCGGACACCGCGGCGACGCCGCCGCCGGGGTGGGGACGCCACAACTCAAAGGGGGCCGCGTGTCAGCTGACGCCGAAGTGATCGACATCCAGCCCGCCCGGCGCCTGCGGGTGCTGCTGCTCTCCTGGGAGTACCCGCCGGTGCTCGTCGGTGGCCTCGGCCGCCACGTCCACGCGCTGTCCGTCGCGCTGGCCGCCGCCGGGCACGAGGTCACAGTCGTCACCCGCCACGCCGAGGGCGCCCCGCTGGAGGAGTACGCCGAGGGCGTGCGCGTCGTCCGCGCCGCCGAGGATCCGGTCCGGTTCCCGCTCGCCACCGGCTCGCTGCTGGCCTGGACCATGGCGTTCAACCACACGCTGACGCGGGCCGCGCTGCGCGCCGCCTCCGCCGGCGCCTACGACGTGATCCACGCCCACGACTGGCTCGTCGCGCACACCGCCGTCACGCTGGCCGAGCACCTGGACGTGCCGCTGGTGACCACCATCCACGCCACCGAGGCCGGGCGGCACCAGGGCTGGCTGCCGGAGGAGATGAACCGCACCATCCACGGCGTCGAGCACTGGCTGAGCAACGCCTCCGGGCGGGTGATCGCCTGCTCTGGGTACATGCGCGAGCAGGTCGCCCGGCTGTTCGGCGTACCGTCCGGGCGCATCGACGTGGTCGCCAACGGCGTCGACGACCGGGCCTGGCGGGCCCGGCCGCAGGCGGTCGCCTCCGCCCGGGCCCGCTTCGCCGCGGACGGGCCGCTGGTCGGGTACGCCGGCCGCCTGGTCTACGAGAAGGGCGTGCAGCACCTGGTGCACGCGGTGCCGCGCCTGGCCGACCGGCACCCCGGCCTGCGCGTGGTGATCGCCGGGGACGGGCCGTACAAGGACGAGCTGGTCGACCAGGCGCGGCGGCTGCGGCTGGGCGACACGGTCCGGTTCGCCGGCTTCATGGACTCCACCCAGCTGCCCGCGGTGCTCGCCGCCACCGACGCCACCGTGATCCCCAGCCTCTACGAGCCGTTCGGCATGATCGCGCTGGAGGCGGCGGCCGCCGGCGCGCCCCTGGCGGTGGCGCGTACCGGCGGGCTGGCCGAGATCGTCGAGCCGGGGGTGACCGGGGTGACGTTCCCGCACGGCGACCCGGACGCGCTGGCCGGCGCCGTGGACCGGCTGCTCGCCGACGAGGTGTTCGCCCGCCGGGTGGCGCGCCGGGCCCGGACCATGGTCACGCAGCGGTACGCCTGGTCCGCGATCGCCGCCCGCACCGCGGGCAGCTACGCCGCCGCGCGCCGCGACCACGACGGGTTCCAGGCCCGCCGGGCCACCGCCCTGCTGGCCCGGGACCGTTCCGCGATCACCATTCCGGAAGGGAATCTGCTCGCCGGTACGGCCAGTTAGGGCATGACGTCTCGCCGTGCGATAGGTACCGTCCGATCCGTTGGCTATTGTGGACCACTGACCAGCGGTGAGGAGTGCGGTGCGGGACGTAGTGATCGCCGGACGGTACCGCCTGCTCGACCTGGTCGGTCGCGGCGGGATGGGCCAGGTCTGGCGGGCGCGCGACGAGGAGCTGCATCGCGAGGTCGCGGTGAAGCAGGTCGTGCCGCCGAACTGGCTCGCCGAGAACGAGCGGGACGAGCTGCGCGCCCGTACGCTGCGCGAAGCGCGGACGTCCGCGCGGCTCAACCATCCCAACGTGGTCCGCGTCTACGACGTGGTCCGGGTCGAGGGCGACCCCTGGCTGGTCATGGAGTACGTCCCGTCCCGCTCCCTCCAGGAGATCATCGAGACCGACGGGCCGCTGCCGCCCGGGCGGGCCGCCGAGATCGGGCTGGCGGTGCTCGCCGGGCTGCGCGCCGCGCACGACGCCGGGGTGCTGCACCGGGACGTGAAACCCGCGAACGTGCTGCTCGCCCGGGACGGCCGGGTGCTGCTCACCGACTTCGGGCTGGCCGTGTTCCAGGGCGGCGACGGCGCCATGACCCGCCCCGGCCTGGTCCTCGGCTCCCCCCAGTACGTGGCGCCGGAACGGGCCGCCGAGGGCGTGTCCAGCGTCGAGGCGGACATGTGGTCGCTCGGCGCCACGCTGCACGCCGCCGTGGAGGGCCGCTCGCCGTACGCCCGCAGCACCGCCATGGCCACGCTCGCCGCGCTCGCCACCCGGCCGCCCGACCCGGCGCCGCACGCCGGCCCGCTGACGCCGGTGCTGGCCGGGCTGCTGCGGCGAGACCCGCGCGCCCGGCTCGGCCACCACGAGACCGCCCGCCTGCGCGGCGTGGGCGCGGTGTCGGACGCCGACGCGACGGCGGCCGGCGGGTCCGCGGGCCGTTCCGCCGTTCCGTCCGAGCGGCCGGCGGCCGGGCGCGAGGGCG
>NZ_JAGPXV010000002.1:0-50510 GCF_018070405.1 Micromonospora sp. D75 | reverse complement strand
GCGACACCGAGATCAAGGCCAACACCGCCCTCAACGGCGGCGGCATCTTCAACAACAAGGCCAAGATCACCCTCACCAAGACCCACGTCACCAAGAACACCGCCACCGACTCCAGCAAGCTCCACCGGGTCGCCGGCGGCGTCCTCAACAACGAAGGACGCGTCAAGCTCGACGACAAGTCCCTCATCAGCAACAACGACCCCACCAACTGCGCCAACACCGTCGAGGACTGCTTCAACTGATTCGCTCCACCACATAACCCGGGGTGCCCTCCTTCCGCCGCGACGGCGGGAGGAGGGCACCCGACCTCGGAGCGGCCCGGCTGGCCGTGGTGTCCCCCACCGGGGCGTCCGGACCGCACTGCGCCCGCCCATCCCACCCGCACCCTTATGCGGGTTTTTTTCGTATATGACTACGAGGCGAAGAAGGTTCTCATACGGTCGTTCTCAGCAGCTACAACCGATTTGTAGCGAAGGCCGCCTCGCCAGGGCGAAGCGACCTTGTCAGGTACAAGGAGAGGGCAGAGAGCTCCGATGTCCAACTACCTTCGCAATAACAATGACGCCACCAGCAAGACCATCTCCCCGCTCCGGCGTCGCCGGATGTGGCTCGCCACGGGCGTCGTGGGCCTGACCGGAGCGGTCAGCCTCGCCGGCGTGGCCTACGCGACCACCGGGGCCACCGGCCCGCACCGGCTCGCCGACGTCAAGTGGTCGACCACGCAGCAGCTCAGCGACGACGACCACGGCGACAAGGGCGAGTACGGCCGGGACGGGTACGACAAGGACGGCAAGGACGGCAAGGACCGTGGCCAGGAAGGCCGTGACCGCGGCGAGTGGGGCCCGGACAAGGGCGACTGGGGCAAGGACGGCAAGGACGACCACGGCAAGACCCGCGAGGTCGCCTGCGACGACGACGCCCTGATCGACGCCCTCGAACTCGCCAACCGCGACCACGGCGGCACCCTCAAGCTCGCCGAGAACTGCACCTACGAACTCGGCGTCAAGGACCGCAAGTTCGGCTCCGCCCTGCCCGAGATCAAGCAGGACGTCACCATCAAGGGCAACGGCTCCACCATCAAGCGCGACGCCGAAGACACCTTCCGCATCTTCCGCGTCCGCGACGGCGGCGACCTCACCCTCAAGGACCTCACAATCAAGGGCGGCAACGCCAACGAGTTCAAGTACCCGGGTGGCGGCGGCCAGCCGCCGGCCGCTGCTCCGGCGGCCGCCCCGGCGGTGGCGGCCCCGGCCGCTCCGGCTGTCGCGGCTCCGGCCGCGGCGACCACGGCCGCCGCTGTCACGCCCGTCGCCGACGGCATGAACGGCGGCAAGGACGACGACAAGCGGGTCGAGGGTGACGGCGGCGCGCTGCTGGTCGAGCGCGGCGGCAGCGCCTACCTGGACAATGTGAAGCTCGTCGACAACAACGCCGAGGGCGACGGCGGCGCCGTCGCCAACTACGGCCGCACCTGGCTCAAGGAGAGCAAGGTCGTCAACAACCACGCCCAGGGCGACGGCGGCGGCATCTTCAACGAGGGCATCCTCAAGGTCGAGGAAACCCACGTCGACGACAACACCGCCGGCGGCAACGGCGGCGGCATCGCCAACGGCGGCGGCTTCTCCGGCGAGCACGGCCCGGCGGCCTCGGCCGCGCCGAAGGGCTACGACAAGAAGGAGAAGCACCACGAGGCCGGGATCGTCGAGATCTTCGGTTCCGACCACGGCAAGGACGGCATCAAGTCCAGCCTGTCGGACAACCGCGCCGGCAAGAACGGCGGCGGTCTGTTCAGCAGCGGCGGCACCGTCACGGTCTCCTTCACCGCGATCACGGGCAACACCGCCTGCGAGAACGGTGGCGGCGTCTACGCCGAGAACACGGACCTGGACCTGGACAAGGTGCACGTGGCCAAGAACCACGCCGACGGCAACGGCGGCGGCGTGGTGGTCACCGGCGGCAAGCACTGGGGCTACCCGAACGACAAGGAGCACGCCAGCGCCACGATCGCCGACAGCAAGATCGTCGACAACACCGCCAACCGCTTCGGCGGCGGCATCTACAACGGTGAGTGGCTCATCAAGATCGAGGACGGCTTCCTCACCCGCGAGCACGACAAGGACGACAACGCCACCCTCACCATCCGCGACACCGAGATCAAGGCCAACACCGCCCTCAACGGCGGCGGCATCTTCAACAACAAGGCCAAGATCACCCTCACCAAGACCCACGTCACCAAGAACACCGCCACCGACTCCAGCAAGCTCCACCGCGTCGCCGGCGGCGTCCTCAACAACGAAGGACGCGTCAAGCTCGACGACAAGTCCCTCATCAGCAACAACGACCCCACCAACTGCGCCAACACCGTCGAGGACTGCTTCAACTGACCTGACGGTCCAGGGGTACGCGACCGGCCCCCTGCCACGTGACGTGGCAGGGGGCCGATCGGCCGTGCCGGTCAGCTCTGGACGAACACCGCCACGCTGCGCGCGGGCACGGTGAACGTGCCGGCGGCCCGGTCGAACGAGGCGGTACGCAGCGCCGCGTCGGCCGAGTTCCGCAGCACCGGATGCAGCGCCACGTTCGCCCCGCGCAGCCCGGTGACCGTCTGCTTCGCCGTCTCCGGCGTGGCGTTGAAGACGACGGTCACCGACTTCCACGTCCCGTCCAGCCCGCGCGCGTCGAGGGTCATGGTGAGCACGCCCGGCGTCTCCTTCGGTCCGGACAGCGGGAACGCCACCCGCTTCTGCACCTGCTCGGCGCTGCTGAGCCCGAACACCGGCGAGGATCGGCGGACCCGCAGCAGCTCCGCGTACCGGGCGTCGGCCAGTTCGACCGCCGCGCAGTCCGGCACCAGCAACGGGTCGGCCAGCAGCGGCTTCGCGTACGACCACTTGTCGCGGTTGTCGGCCTCCGGCGGCAGGCCCGCGCCGAACCCGTTGCCCTGGGCGCAGTCCCAGCGGATCTGGTTGAACCAGTCCCCCGAGTTGTACGAGTTGCGGTCCAGCGACTTCGAGCGCAGCCGCTCCGAGCCGGTGGTGACGAACCCGGCGCCCTGCCCGAGCGCTGTGGTCGCCAGCGCGAGCACCTGCATCCGGGCCCGGTCCTGCGCCGAGGTCCCCTGCGGCAGCTTGTACGCCAGCGCGTCGTACAGGATCTCGTTGTCGTGCGCGTCGACGTAGGTGACCGACTCGCCCGGCGCGGCCGTGTATCCGGCCGGCGCGCCCTTGTAGTCGACCTGCGCGCCGGTGACCCGCTTCCCGGAGGAGTCGGTGAACCGGTAGTCGCGCAGGTTACCGGTCAGGCCCACCTTGATCAGGTCGTGCTGGTGCAGCAGCCGGGCCCGCTGCTCGGCCGCCGTGCCGTTGACCTCGTCGCCGTTCGGGTCGGTGTAGAGGCCGGAGGCGAAGCCCTGCGCGCGCGGGTTCGCGTCGAACGGGCCGCCGCCGCGCACCGCGTCGCGGAGCCGGTCGTTGAACGTGCCGATGCCGGTGCCGGCCATGTTGATCTGGGTGGCCTGGGTGAACCGGGCGTCGTCGGCGACCTCGCCGAAGTTCCAGCCCTCGCCGTAGAGCAGGATCTTCCGGCCGTCGACGCCGTCGCGGGCGAGCGTGAGCTTGTCCAGCGCGGCCCGTACGGCCAGGATGTTCGCCTTCGGGTGGTGGCCCATCAGGTCGAACCGGAAGCCGTCGACCTTGTACGCCTTGGCCCAGGTGACGATCGACTCCACCACGAGCTTGCCCATCATGGCGTGCTCCGGGGCGGTGTTGGCGCAGCAGGTCGAGTTGGCCACCGACCCGTCGTCGAGGAGCCGGTGGTAGTAGCCCGGCACCACCTGGTCGAGCACCGACTTCGGGTCGGCGCCGGCGGCCGAGGTGTGGTTGTAGACCACGTCCATGACCACCCGCAGGCCGGCCTTGTTCACCCCGGCGACCATCTGCCGGAACTCGGTGGTGCGCTTGGCGCCGTTCGGGTCGGTGGCGTACCCGCCCTCCGGCACCGTGTAGTGCAGCGGGTCGTACCCCCAGTTGTAGCCGTCGGTGTCGGCGACCGCCGCGACGCACTTCTGCTGCTGGTCGGAGTCCGGCGGCAGCGCGGCCAGGTCGCAGGCCGGCTGGGCCTGGTCGGCCCGCTTCTCCGGGATGGTGGCGAAGTCGAACGCGGGCAGCAGGTGCAGGTAGTTGACCCCGGCGTCGCCGAGCGCCCGCAGGTGCTTCATGCCCGCCGTCTGCGGGTCGGTGAACGCCAGGTAGGTGCCGCGCCGCTCGGCCGGAACCGTGTTGTCGGCGATGGAGAAGTCCCGCACCGACAGCTCGGTGATCTGGGCCTTCGACGCCGGCGGGGCGGCCGGCTTGCGCAGGTTCGCCCAGCCGGCCGGCGCGAGCGCCGGGTCGGTCAGGTCGACGATCTGGCTGTGCGTGGAGTTCGGCGCGAGCGCCACCGAGTACGGGTCGGTCACCGACGCGGTGACCACCTTCTGTGTCGCCGGCTGCCACGCCTGCACCTGGTAGCGGTAGTAGCGGCCGGTCCACGCCTTCGTCCCGCGCACCGACCAGACACCGGTGCGGTCGTCGCGTCGCATCGCCACAGTGGTCGGCTCGGCCGTGGGCGAGTCGAACAGCTCCAGCGCCACCTTCTGCGCGGTGGGCGCCCACACGGCCAGCGTGGGTACCCGCCCGGCGAACGTCGGGCCGAGTTTCGCGCCGGTCGCGGCCGCGTAGACGTCGTCGAGCACGCCGGGGATCTGCACGCCGGTGGCGGCGAGCAGGGCGCCCTCGGCGTCCCGCTCGGTCACCACGAGCTGCCCGCGCAGCGCCGCCGGCACCTTGGCCAGGTCGCCGCGCGCGAGCGTGAAGGCGCGACGGTCCCAGAGATGGGGGTACGCCTGTCGTTGCGCCTCGGTCAGCCCGTTGCGCTGCGCCCGCAGCGGCAACTCGGTGTACGTGCCGGTCAGCTCGCCGTCGGCGACGCCGATCCCACCGGCCGGGGCGACCGCGAGCGCGTACCGCCTGCCGTCGGTCGGGCCGGTGGCCCAGGCGACTGTGGACCTGTCGATCCAGTTCGCCTTCTGCCTGGTGATGTCGATGTCGGTCGCGGCGCCGGACGTGGTGGTCGGCAGCAGCCGGCCCTTGACGCCGGCGAGCAGCCACACCTCGCGCCCGGCGGTGGCGAAGTCGAGCCGCTGGTCCTCGGGGTGGTCCTTCTGGTCGCCGGAGTGCACGATGTAGCTCAGCCCGGTCGCGCCGGCGCTCAGCGGCACGCGGAACACCGCGCCGTAGGCGTCGATCTTCTCCGGCTTGAGCGGCGTGGCCCAGTCGGTCGGGCTGGCGGCGCCGTCCCACAGGTGCAGGCCCCAGCCGTCGTAGTTGCCGTCGGCCTTGCGCCAGTGGATCAGCGCCGTGTCCGGCGCCACCGGCGGGTCGGGCTCGCCGGTGGCGGCCTGCCGCGTCGGGTACACCTCGGCGTCGCCCTGCTTGACCCAGACCTCCCCGGTCCGGGTCACGTCGATGAAGCGGTCGGCCGCGACGTCCTTGTTGCCGCCGGAGTCGACCACGACGAAGCCGACCGACTTCGCGCCCGGCTTGAGCTTCACCCAGGCGAACCGGCCGTACGAGTCCTCGCCGGCGAACGGCTGCCCGGCGGGCCACTCGGTGACGTACGCCGGGTCGATGTCACCCCAGGCGTAGAGCCGCCAGTCGTCGTACCCGCCGGCCGGTCGCTTGTAGTGCACGATCGCCCAGTCCCGCGACTCGCCCCGGTCCGGGGTGCCGACGGTGCCGGTGGCGCGGGCGGTGGCGGTGCGGCCCTTGCCGTCGCGGACCACTGCCTTGTACTCGACAGTGGTGCCGCCGGGCAGGCCGGTGAGGTCGTGGTGCACGGTGTACGGGGCGCGGTGCGCGCTGCCCAGCAGCGTCCACTTCCCGCCGTCGACGCGGGCGGCGAACGTGACGGTGGCGAGCGGGTCGCCGGTGACCTGGGCGGTGACGGTGGCCTTGCCGGGGGCGGGCTCGTCACCCGGCTCGGTGATCGTGATCTTCGGAGCGGCCCCGGGGTGCGGGATCGCCCGGTCGGCCTTGAGCACCACCGCCGACATCGCCGGCACGGTGAGGCGCAGCTTGCCGTCGGCGGCGGCCGTCACGTCTGCGGCGCCGCCGTACACGCCGGTGAAGCGGGCGCCGGCCGACCAGGTGTCCACCGTGACAGTCTGCGGGGTGGCGGCGTTGTTCACCGCCGCCACGTACTCGATCCGGTCGGCGGGCAGGACGCGGGAGAACGCGAAGACGCCGGGACCGTCGGCGGCGTGCCGGGTGACCTGGACGCCGTCGCGCAGCGCCGGGTGCGCGGCCCGCAGGCCGCCCAGCTCGGCGATGGTCCGGTAGAGCGGGTGGCGGGTGTCGTACTGGTCGACGGCGTGGGTGCGGGTGGTGCCGATCAGGTCGTCGTCGAGGTAGTCGGCGGTCCGGGAGGCGAACATGTCCTGCCGGGCGTCCTTGTCCCCGCCCGGGCCGGTGAAGCCCTGCTCGTCGCCGGAGTAGACGACCGGCTGGCCACGGGTGAGGAACATGAGCTGGTGGGCGAGCCGGCTGCGCGTCAGCTGGGCGGCGTCGTCCCCGCCGCCGGCGGCGACGAACGAGCCGATCCGGCCCATGTCGTGGTTGCCGAGGAACGTGGTGAGCCGGTTGGCGTTCGTGTCCCGCGCGGTGTAGAGGTCGTCCTTGGCGTACACGTCGGCGAGGGCCTTGGCCGAGCCGTCGGCGGCGGCGTAGCCACGTGCCGCCTCCTGGAAGGAGAAGTCGAGCGTGGCGGGGAGGCCGCCGCGCCGCACGTAGGTGGACTGGATCTCCTGTTCGGCGCTGTAGACCTCGCCGAACATGAAGAAGTCCTTCTTGCCGGCCTTCGCCGCGGCGGCGTCGATACCGCGGGCGAACTGCGGCCAGAACTCGAGGTTCGAGTGCTTGACGGTGTCGAGGCGGAACCCGTCCACGCCGGCCTTGCCGATCCACTCGGCGTAGATGTCGGTCATGCCGCGCACCACTTCGGGCCGCTCGGTCCACAGGTCGTCCAGGCGGGAGAAGTCGCCGTACTCGCTGTTCTCCCCGGCGAAGGTGGAGTCACCGCGGTTGTGGTACATGGTCGGGTCGTTCAGCCACGCCGGTACCTTGACCTTCGCGTCGGCGGGGGTGGCGAACACCGGGGTGTACGGGAACGACTTCTCGTTGACGGCGGGGAACTTCCGGGTGCCGTCGGCGTAGTTCCGGTCCTCGAAGGGTCGTCCCTGCGCGTCGCGGTAGGGGGCGGTCTTCTTGTCCACGTAGCTGTACTTGTCCTCGGCGTACCGGATGACGTCGGCGGTGTGGTTCACGATGATGTCGAGGTAGACCTTGATGCCCCGCCGGTGGGCGAGGTCGACCAGCTTCTTCAGCTCCGCGTTCGTGCCGAAGTGCGGGTCGACCTGGGTGAAGTCGGTGATCCAGTAGCCGTGGTAGCCGGCCGAGACGTCGGCGCCGGTGCCCTGCACGGGCCGGTTCTTGAAGATCGGGGCGAGCCAGATGGCGGTGGTGCCGAGCCCTTGGATGTAGTCGATCCGGTCGATCAGGCCCTTGAGGTCGCCGCCGTGGTAGAAGCCCTTGTCGGTCGGGTCGTGGCCGGTGGTGAGCCGGCCGCCGGTGAGGCCGCCGTTGTCGTTGCGCTTGTCGCCGTTGGCGAAGCGGTCCGGCAGGACGAAGTAGAACTGCTCGGCCTTGGCGGTGTTGCGGCTCGCCGCGAGCAGCGCGTCGGGCGAGGGCTCGTGGTTCCACTGGGGAGCGTTGCCGGCGGCGAGGACGTCGGGGGTGGCGGCGCGCTCGGGAGCGTCGTCGCCGAGCTGATGGAGGGCCACCGGAACGCCGACGACGGCGAGCACGAGGGAGGTGACCAGGGCGAGCAGCGCCTTGGGGGATATCGGCGGCGGTTTCATCGACGGCCTTTCTCTGGTCGCTGATTCGCCCGCACGCTAGCCCTTGCCGAAACATTCTGCAATACCTTGCAAACCATGCTGCAACAAAGCAGTTACCTTGCAAGAGAGTGCACGCGTGTCGCCCCGATCCCGGGGCGCGGGTTCTACCGGGCGACGCAGGGCGTGCCGTCGACGGTGCAGCTCGCCGGCCGGGTGCCCGCCCGCTCGATGTGGAACCGCACCGCCAGGGACTGCCCGGGGGCCAGGTCGAATCCGCTGCGGTAGGTGAAGACGCCGTCGTCGAAACGGAACACGCCCTGCTCGGCGCCCTCGACCCAGGCGGTGACCAGCCTTCCGCCGGGGAAGACCGCGCGCACCGTCCAGCCCCGGTGCGAACGCGCGGTGTTGACGAGCAGCACCTCGCCGATGAAGCCGCCGTCGAAGGCGCTCTGCACGCTGTACCTGCCGGTCACCGCGGACGGCGGCGCCACCGGCGGCGGAGACGACGGGGGCGGCACCGGCCGGACGACGCCCCGGGGGCTGGGCGTCGACGCGGCCGGCGTCGGCCGGGCGGGCAGCTCCGTGGAGCGGGGCGACAGGCCCGGCAACACCGGAGCGGTGGCGGAGACCGGCGACGGACCGCTGGCGCTGACCGCCGTGGGGGTCGGCGGCACGTGCGGCAGCGGCATCAGCGGATCGGGCGGATCGGCCGCCGGGAACGTGCTCCGTCCCCGCACCGAACCGAGCGCCACCGCCAACAGGACCACCATCACGACCACGCCGGCGGCGACGAGGATCCAGGGGGACGAGGTCATGGCGGCCCCGGGCTGCGGGCCGGAGCGACGCGTGTGGGACATGGTCCTCCTGTCGGGGTCCGGGCCAGCGTAGCCACCGGGACCGGGCCGCGGCGAGCGGCCGGAATCGGGCCTGCCGCACGGCGCGGACTCCTGATACCTTGCACGCCGATCAATGACCACAATGGCTCGTCGAGCCGGTAGGACGGATGGCCAGTGACTGAGTGGCAGGGCAACATCCGGCGGGCGTCCACGGCGGACGCCGCCGTCGTGACCGCGATTCTCGCCGAGGCGTTCATGCAGGATCCGGTGAGCGGCTGGGTCTTCCCGGCCGACGACCACCGCGCGCGGGTCCATCCCGCCTTCTTCGGGCCGTTCGTCGCGCTGGCGCTGCGCACCGGCGAGGTCCACCTCGCGGGCGACGGCCTGGGCGCCACGCTCTGGCTGCCCACCGGCGACGGCCACGAGGCCGAGGAGGGCGACGAGTTCGCCGAGATGGAGGCCGCGATCGGCGCCGACGCCATGAAGCGGTTCGGCATGCTCGACGAGATGATGGGCGCCCGGCACCCGAGCGAGCCGCACTGGTACCTGCCCTTCATCGCGGTACACCCGGACCATCACGGCAAGGGCGTCGGGTCGGCGCTGCTGCGTAACAAGCTGGCCGAGCTGGATCAGGCCGGCTCCGCCGCGTACCTGGAAGCCAGCTCGCCGCGCAACGCCGCGCTCTACGAGCGCCTCGGGTTCCGGCGCCGCCCGGTCACGCTCGACCTGCCGGACGGGCCCAGCCTCTACCCGATGTGGCGCGACCCGGCCTGACCGGGATCGTCCCGCCCCGGCCTCACCCGGGGCGGGACGTCATCGCCGTACCGTCGTGGTGCTGACGTCGAGCGCGCCCACGACGGCGGCGAGCAGTCCGTCGAGCTGCCCCGGCAGGAACCGCCGGCAGTCCCGCATCCGGACGCCGACCTGCGGGTCGAAGATGTTCGCGGCCAGCCCGACCGCCTCGGCGAGGCTGGCCAGCAGCAGCGTGCCCGGGTCCAGTTCGGCCGGGGACGAGTGCATCAGCATGGCGGTCAGCCGTACCCGCGGCGAGGCCGCCTGGTTCGGGTCGTTGGCCGGCCAGCGCACCGTCCGGCCGATCAGCTTGCCCTGCTCCCGGCGGAGCACGCCGGCGGTGACCAGCCGGGTGCCGACACGCTCGTTGATGTTGAGCTGGGTCCGCAGATAACGGATCCACAGCCGGGCCGGGTGCGCGCCCTCCCGACGCAGAATCTCGGTAATGAGCAGATCGGTGAGCGGCTCCTGCCACAGTCGCGGATCGACAGCGGCGATTCCGCCGCCGTCGAGGGCGATCCGGCCCTCGAACATCAATTCGGCGAGCGCGGCGCCGGCCAGCCCGCACTCAAGCCGGTCGACGGCGACATGCGGCTTGCCGGTGAACTCGTCGTGTCCGATAAGGAACAGCGCATCCGCAAGCCGGTAGGTGGCCTGCGCCCCGGGGTAGGTCATGGTCCATCCTCGAACGGTGGCCGTGAACGTCGACACGGGACGGTACGGCATGACCACGCACAGCTCAATTCCGGTCGATCAGGAGCCCCCCAAATCGATATCGAGACGGGGTTGTGACGATCAGTGATCACCAATACCCTGCTTCAGGTTGTTCCGAAGTAGACAGCTGAACCCCCTCACTCCCCTCCCCTGGAGAAGCCTTGTCCTCCGATCCGTTTTTCTCTGACGGTGGGCTGCGCCGCGGTCGTCTCGGCACCGCTCACCTCGTCTTCTTCACCGTCGCCGCGTCGGCCCCGCTGACCGTTCTCGGCGGTGGCGTCACCACCATGTACGCGGTCAGCGGCAACATCGGCGCCGCGCTCGGATACGTGCTGCTCGCGGCAGTGCTCGCCGTTTTCGCCACCGGCTACGCCGCGATGAGCCGGTACGTCGCCAACGCGGGCGCGTTCTACGCGTACATCGCCAACGGCCTCGGTCGAGCCGGCGGGGTGGCCGGCTCGGCCGTCGCGCTGGCCGCGTACAACGCCATTCAGATCGGTCTCTACGGCCTGCTCGGCGCGATCCTCGGCGACTTCATGGACGCCAAGACCGGCATCAGCCTCGACTGGTGGGTCTGGGCGCTGCTGGCCTGGGTCTTCATCGGCGCGCTCGGCGTCCTGCGCATCGACCTGAACGCCACCGTGCTGGCGGTGCTGCTCATCCTCGAGTGCATCGCCGTGCTGATCTTCGACCTGGTCGCCTTCGCGAACCCTGCCGGCGGCGCCGTCACCACCGCCGGCATCAGCCCCGGCCACCTGTTCGGCGCCGGCTTCGGCGCGGTGCTCGCGTTCACCATCGCCTCCTTCACCGGCTTCGAGAGCGGCGCCATCTACAGCGAGGAGGTCAAGGACCCGCGGCGCACGGTGGCCCGGGCCACCTACATCGCCGTCGCGTTCACCGGCCTGTTCTACGCCTTCTCCGCGTGGGCGCTGACCGTGCTGACCGGCCCGGAGAACGCGCCGGCGGCCAGCGCCGAGGCGGGGCCCGGCGTCATCTTCGGCGCGCTCGACCAGTACACCGGCGCGGTCGTCGCGGACATCGCCAACGTCCTGTTCATCACCAGCGTGCTCGCCGCCCTGCTGTCGTTCCACAACGGCGTGGCGCGGTACCTGTTCGCGCTGGGCCGCGAGCGGGTCCTGCCGGGCTTCCTCGGCGCGACCTCCAGCCGCAGCGGCGCCCCGGTGGCGGGCTCGCTGGTGCAGAGCATCCTCGCCGTGGTGGTGTTCCTGGCGTTCGCGATGACCGGCCGTGACCCGGTCATCGACCTGTTCACCTGGCTGTCCGGCGCGGCGGCGGTCGGCGTCGTGCTGCTGATGACGCTCACCTCGGCCTCCGTCGTGGGCTTCTTCCGGGGCCGTCCCGGCCCGGAGAGCGCGTGGCAGCGGGCGATCGCCCCGGGGCTCGGCACGATCCTGCTCACCGCCGTGCTGCTGGTGCTGCTGTTCAACTTCGACGCGCTGCTCGCGCCCGACACCGCGAGCTACCTGAAGTGGCTGCTGCCGGCGATTCCGGTGGCGGCGGGCGTGCTCGGCCTGATCTGGGGCGCGGTGCTGCGCACCAGCCGGCCCGAGACGTACCGCCGGATCGGCCAGGTCACCGAGGAGGGCCTGCACGAGCCCGGCCTGCACCCGGCCCCCGAGGCCGACCGCTGGGCCGGCGCCCACCACCGCTGACGTCCGTCGGTGCGGCGGCGGGCCGGGGGGGCGGCCCCCCCCACCACCACGATCAGGCGGTACGGATGACAGTGCAGATGACCGGACCGTCCTCGGTGGTACGCAGCAGGTAGCGGTAACGCTCGCCGGGCACCGCGCCGCCCTGGCTGTCCAGGAACTCCCAGCGCACCGCCACCTCGGTGAGCAGCGCCGAGACCTGTTGCACGTCCTCGATCTGCGCGTTCGCGGCCACCAGTTCCCGCTCCTGGTAGTCGGGGGCGGCGCCGACGAAGCTGAGCGCCACCGCCGCCGGCGAGGTGAACGAGAAGCTGTAGGTGTCGGCGACCACCAGCCCGGGCAGGGCGTAGCAGCCGGCGATGGCCGGCACGTCGGCGGTGGTCAGCGCCACGCCGTACCGGTCGAAGAAGTCGGTGAGCGTGTCGAGGTCGGTGGAAGCCGTCACGACGCTCCTCATTACCGGCCCGGCGCGGCGGCAAACCTTCCTCAGCGCGGCGGGATCCGCACCTCGATCTCGGCTCCGAGGCGCGCGCCGCCGCTGAGGGCCAGGTCGTCGCCGCTCCAGAACCGTCCCGGGTCGTACCAGTTGGGCCGCCGCCCGGCGGGCAGCAGACCCATCGCCTCGTACGTCACCGCCACCACCTCGGCGCAGTACGCCGTCTCCAACGCGTTGTCGCTGCTCTGCCCGCCGTCCGTGCTTTCGTCTCCGCTCCTGGTCCGGCCCCGGCCGCCGATCCGGCCCTTGATGCCGTCGAGGCTCAGGCGGCGCGGGTGCGGCACCCGGCCCCGGGCCCACCGCCAGGCGAGTTGCGCGGTGGACGGGAACGGCGTGCCGTCGAGACGGGCCACGGTACGCAGCACCGCCTCCTCCATCGCCGGGTCGGCCGGCGGTTCGAGCTGACGCAGCCAGCCCCGTTGGCCGTACCGGTTGGCCCAGACGCAGACCGCGTCGCGCAGGTCGTGCAGCTGCACGCCACGCTGGTGCGTGCCGGTCCACATGTCCGGCAGCGAACGGCCCAGCTCGGCGTGCCACATCAGCGGCGGCATGTCGTCGAGCACCACCGCCATGCCCACATGGTTGACCGGGCTGTTGGTGGTGAGCTGAATGGCGCGGTCCGGCACGCTGCGTCCGCGGAACACCCACAGATCGCCGGTGCGGGTCAGCTCCACGGCCTCGTCCAGGCTGATGCTCATGGAGGACTACCCTAAGCGGATGCGGCAACGGATGCGGTGGTGGAAGGTACTCGGACTCGCGGGTCTCGCCGGCGTCGCGGCGACCGGAGTGGTCGTGGCGCGCGCGGAACGGCGGCGCCGCGCGTACACCCCGGAGGAGATCCGGGACCGGCTGCGCGAACGGCACGCGAAGGCGTCGTCGTCCTCCTGAGCGGACAGTCACGGGGCGGCGCGACCGGGCGGGTTCTCCTAGCATCGGCGTGATGGGAACCAGTTTCTGGGAAAGCCCGTTCGTCCTCGACCCCCGGCCCGCCGCGGTGGAGCGGCACGGCGACGTCGACCTGCACGTCCCCACCGGCGACGGCCGGCACCCCGCAGTCGTGATCGTGCACGGCGTGCCGGGCCCGCCCGACGCGCCGGACGCGCGCGACTGGCCGCTCTACCGCGGTTACGGCGCGCTGCTCGCCGAGCGGGGCGTGCTGGCCGCGATTCCCCAGCTCACCGTGGCCGGCCCCGACGACCTGTACGCCGTCGCCGCGCGGGTCGCCGCCGCCGCCGAACTGCTCCGCGCCGATTCTCGCGTCGACGCCGACCGGCTCGGCCTCTGGTTCTTCTCCGGCGCCGGCCTGCTGCTCGGCGACTGGCTCCGCGACCCGCCCCGCTGGCTGCGCGGCCTGGCCGCGACCTATCCGCTGCTGGCCCCGCTGCCCGGGTGGCCCCCGGTGGATCCGCGCTTCCGCCCGATCGACGCGCTCGACCTGCCCGCCCCCACCTGCGACGCCACCGCCACCCCGGCGCGGCCGGACGACACCACGACGCCGGGCAGCGTGGACTCCGGCGACACGGGCATCGACGCCGCGCGGCCGGTCGAGCCGGCTCGGCCGACGCTGGTGCTGACCAGGGCGGGCCGGGAACGGCCCGAGGTCGCACCCACCATCGAGGCGTTCACGGTGGTCGCCCGGCGGCGCGGCATCCCGCTGCACGTGGTGGACGTGCCGAACGGTCAGCACGGATTCGACGCGCTGGACCACACCGAGGAGTCCCGGGCCGCCGTACGCACCGCCCGCGACACCCTGCTCGACCTGCTGACCGCCCCCTGACCACCGGCCATCGCACCACCAGATCTCCCCACGCCCTCACCCCGTCTCGTTGATCATGAGGTTGGCCGGGACAAAACAGACACAAACTGCCGCCAACCTCATGATCAACGGGGCGGGCGGCGCACCGGAATCCCGCACCCGCGCTTGAGCACCCGTTCCCGCTCGCCCCGCCCGTTCTCGCTTTCCCGGCCTACAGCCCACCAGCCAGCGCCCACGCCGGACGATCAAGGAGTTTTGGTCCTCTGGCGGGCCGAATCCGTACACAAACTCCTTGATCACCTCGGCGGCGGCGCCCGGGGGAGGCAGCTAGGCGAGGCGGAGACGGGAGCAGGGCCGGGGACCGGAGCAGGGGCCATGGCCCAGGGCGGGGACCGGAGTGCGGGCGGGGTGGGTCAGCGGTCGGCTGCGGGGACCGGGTCGGGGGTGTCGGGGCTGTCCAGGGGCTGCAGGCGCTTGGCTCGGCGGCGCAGCCACGCGGTGCTCACCACGCCGGCCAGCACGGCCAGCACCAGCCCGGCCCAGGAGATGTCCTTGAGCCAGTGCTCGGCGGCCTGCCCCAGATAGAACAACAGGTAGGTGGTGCCGAACGCCCAGACCAGCCCGCCCGCGGCGTTGGCGATCAGGAACCGGCGGTACGGCACGCGCAGCGCTCCGGCGAGCGGCCCGGCGAGGATGCGCAGCAGCGCGACGAACCGCCCGAAGAACACCGCCCAGACACCGTGCCGGGCGAAGCTCAACTCGGCGCGGGCCAGGTGCGCGGGGCCGAGGTGTTTCGGGAAGCGCCGACCGAGCCGCTCCAAGAGGGGACGGCCACCGCGGCGGCCGACGGCGTACCCGACGGAGTCGCCGAGGATCGCGCCGGTGGCTGCGGCGGCGGCCACCCACTCGGGCCCGACGGCGCCGGTGGCGGCGAGCAGGGCGGCGCTGACCAGCACGATCTCGCCGGGCAGCGGGATGCCCATGCTCTCGACGCCGATCACCACGCCCACGAGCAGGCAGATCAGGCCCGGTGGGAGGGCGGCGAGCCAGTGCTGTACGTCGACCACCCCGCCGACCCTACCCGCGCCCGGTCACCCGGCGGGGGCCAAGAACTCCAGCCGGTTGCCGTGCGGGTCGTGCGTGTGGAACCGCCGCATGCCGGGAATCTCCTCGTCGCCCCAGGTCACGGCGTGGCCGGCGGCGACCAGGCGGGCGGCCAGCTCGTCCAGGTCGGGCCGCATCAGGGCCGGGTGAGCCTTGCGGGCGGGACGGAAGTCGTCCTCGACGCCCAGGTGCAGCTCGGCGTCGTAACCGGTGAACCAGCAACCACCGCGGGCGGCGAGGGCCGGGGGTTTGGGCTTCTCGGTGAGGCCGAGCAGGCCGACGTAGAAGGAGCGGGAGAGATCCTCGGAGCCGCGGGGGCAGGCGAGCAGGACGTGATGGATCATGGTGGCACCTCCTCGTCCCGCAGCGTGGCACGAGGTTGCGTGAATAGCAAGACGGACGTACGGTTTTGTAGAGACCGACGCAGGTAAGTGTTGCCTAAGCACGGCGGCGCTCCGGTCGGTGCGACAAACTGCTCAGGACTACTCACGGTCGCTGGTGTGAAGGAGTACGACGTGGCGAGCCTCGACACCTTCGGTGCGAAGACCCAGCTACGCGTCGGAGACGCGAGCTACGAGATTTTCAAGATCGACAAGGTGGAGGGCCACGAGCGACTGCCCTACAGCTTGAAGATCCTGCTGGAGAACCTGCTGCGGACCGAGGACGGCGCGAACATCACCGCCGACCACATCCAGCAGCTCGGCGCGTGGGACGCCACCGCCGACCCGAGCGTGGAGATCCAGTTCACCCCGGCGCGGGTGCTGATGCAGGACTTCACCGGCGTGCCCTGCGTGGTCGACCTGGCCACCATGCGCGAGGCGGTACGCGACCTCGGCGGCGACGCCACGAAGGTCAACCCCCTCGCTCCGGCCGAGCTGGTCATCGACCACTCGGTCATCGCCGACCTGTTCGGCCGCGAGGACGCCTTCGAGCGCAACGTCGAGCTGGAGTACGAGCGCAACAAGGAGCGCTACCAGTTCCTGCGCTGGGGTCAGACCGCGTTCAACGAGTTCAAGGTCGTCCCGCCGGGCACCGGCATCGTGCACCAGGTCAACATCGAGTACCTGGCTCGTACGATCATGGAGCGCAACGGCCAGGCGTACCCGGACACGGTCGTCGGCACCGACTCGCACACCACCATGGTCAACGGCCTGGGCGTGCTGGGCTGGGGCGTCGGCGGCATCGAGGCCGAGGCCGCGATGCTCGGCCAGCCGGTCAGCATGCTGATCCCCCGCGTCGTCGGCTTCAAGCTCTCCGGCGAGATGCCGGCCGGCACCACCGCCACCGACCTGGTGCTGACCATCACCGAGATGCTGCGCAAGCACGGCGTGGTCGGCAAGTTCGTCGAGTTCTACGGCCCCGGCGTGAGCGCCGTGCCGCTGGCCAACCGCGCCACCATCGGCAACATGTCGCCGGAGTACGGCTCCACCGTGGCGATCTTCCCGATCGACGCCGAGACCGTCCGCTACCTGGAGCTGACCGGCCGCGACGCACAGCAGGTGGCGCTGGTCGAGGCGTACGCCAAGGAGCAGGGCCTCTGGCACGACCCGGAGCGCGAGCCGGAGTACTCCGAGCGCCTCGAGCTGGACCTGAGCACCATCGAGCCGTCGCTGGCCGGACCGAAGCGCCCGCAGGACCGGGTGCCGCTGGGCAGCGCCAAGACGCTGTTCCGCGCCGCGCTCAGCGACTACGTGGCCGCCGACGAGACCGGCGGCGACCCGGGCCGCAAGCCGGGCGTGCCGCAGCAGGAGAAGCCGTTCGGCACCGACGGCCCGGCCGACGAGGCGTCCGCCGAGTCCTTCCCGGCCAGCGACTCCCCCGCCAACGGCGTGAACGACCCGGCGGACGCGCCGCGCGACCTGGAGACCGCCGCGGTGGGCGCGGGCGGCCGGGCCAGCAATCCGGTACGCGTGACCGGCGCCGACGGCGTCGAGTACGAGCTGGACCACGGCGCCGTGGTGATCGCCGCGATCACCTCCTGCACCAACACCTCAAACCCGCAGGTCATGATCGGCGCCGCGCTGCTGGCCCGCAACGCGGTGGAGAAGGGCCTGGCCCGCAAGCCGTGGGTGAAGACCACCCTCGCGCCGGGATCGAAGGTCGTCATGGACTACTACGACCGCGCCGGCCTCACCCCGTACCTGGAGAAGCTCGGCTTCAACCTGGTCGGCTACGGCTGCACCACCTGCATCGGCAACTCCGGCCCGCTGCCGGAGGAGGTCTCCGCCGCCGTCAACGAGGGCGACCTCGCGGTCGTGTCGGTGCTGTCCGGCAACCGCAACTTCGAGGGCCGGATCAACCCGGACGTCAAGATGAACTACCTGGCGTCCCCGCCGCTGGTGGTCGCGTACGCGCTCGCCGGCACCATGGACATCGACCTGGCCAACGAGCCGATCGGCGAGGACGCCCAGGGCAACCCGGTGTACCTGCGGGAGATCTGGCCGAACAGCGCCGAGATCCAAGACGTCATCGCCTCCGCGATCGGCGCGACCGGCTTCAGCGCCGCGTACGCCGACGTGTTCGCCGGTGACGAGCGCTGGCAGTCGCTGCCGACCCCGACCGGTGACACGTTCTCCTGGGACGGCGAGTCGACGTACGTGCGCAAGCCCCCGTACTTCGAGGGCATGCAGCAGGAGCCGGCCCCGGTGCAGGACATCGCCGACGCGCGCGTGCTGGCGAAGCTGGGCGACTCGGTGACCACCGACCACATCTCCCCGGCCGGCTCGATCAAGGCGGACTCCCCCGCCGGCAAGTACCTGGCCGAGCACGGCGTGGCCCGGCACGAGTTCAACTCGTACGGCTCCCGCCGGGGCAACCACGAGGTGATGATCCGGGGCACGTTCGCCAACATCCGGCTGCGCAACCAGCTCGTCCCGGGTGTCGAGGGCGGCTTCACCGTCAACCACCTGACCGGTGAGCAGACCTCGATCTACGACGCCTCGATGGCGTACCAGGAGGCGGGCGTCCCGCTGGTCATCCTGGCCGGCAAGGAGTACGGCTCCGGCTCGTCGCGTGACTGGGCCGCCAAGGGCACGATGCTGCTGGGCGTGAAGGCGGTCATCGCCGAGTCGTACGAGCGGATCCACCGCTCGAACCTGATCGGCATGGGCGTGCTGCCGCTGCAGTTCCCGGGCGGGGAGACCGCCGAGTCGCTGGGCCTGACCGGCACGGAGACGTTCTCGATCAGCGGCGTGACCGCGCTGAACGACGGCGACACCCCGCGTACGGTCAAGGTCACCACCGACACCGGCGTGGAGTTCGACGCCGTGGTCCGCATCGACACCCCGGGTGAGGCGGACTACTACCGGCACGGCGGCATCCTGCAGTACGTGCTGCGCCGCATGATCGCCAGCTGACCTTGGATGTAAGGAAGGGCCCCTTCTTAACAGACGTCTGTTAAGAAGGGGCCCTTCCTTACATCTCAGCGCAGGCGGAGCGCGACGGCGCGTGCCTCGGCGTCGGTGAGCGGCAGGAACCACAGGAAGCGCCGCACGATCGCGATCGGGTCCGGGCCGTCGGGGTGGCCGCGCAGGTCGCGGATCGCCTGCCGGGTGAGCCGGGAGAATTCGGGGATCATCGTGGCGCGGCGGGCCGCGTCGGTGGGCGCGGCCTGCAGGGTCGGGCACGGCCAGGGCTCGCCGCAGCGGTCGCAGCGCCAGGCCGGACCGCACGCGCGGTGGCCGGTGAGCGGCAGCACCACCCGGGGGTACGCCGATGTGGGTGTCGGTTCGGTCATGCCTTCACCGTGCCGAGGGTGCCCGAACAATCACACAGCGTTGTGTAATCTCCTCCGGACGGTTCTTTTGCTCCGGGGAGGAACGGGCATGAACCATGCCTTCGTCACCGCGCTGGCCGGCGCCGGCCACACCGCCGAGAGCCTGGCGGAGCGGCTCGGCCTGCACCCGAAGACGGTGGCCCGGTGGGCGAACCCCGGGCACATCCCGCAGAGCCGGCACCGCGCGACTGTGGCGAACCTGCTGGGCCAGCCGATCGAGGCGCTCTGGCCGGACGCGGTCCGCCGCCGCGAGCCCGTCTGGTTCCGCCCATGGGTGGACATCGAACGCGAGGCGGTCGCGCTGCGAGCCTTCCAACTGGCGTGGGTGCCGGGGCTGCTGCAGACCGAGGCGTACGCCCGGGCCACGTTCATCGGCCAGCCGCTGACCGCCGACGAGATCACCGACCTGGTCACCGCCCGGCTGGACCGGCAGGGCATCCTCACCCGGCCGCGCGGGCCGCTGTACGTCGTGGTGCTCGACGAGCAGGTGCTGCGCCGCGCCGCCGCCGGTGACCGGGCGCTGATGACCGCGCAGGTGGCCCACCTGCTGGCCTGCGCCGAGCTGCCGAACGTGCAGCTCCACGTGGTGCCGGCCGACACGCCGACCTATCCCGGGCTGGACGGGCCGTTCGTCATCGCGGAGCTGCGCGACGGCAGCCGGGTGGCGCATGTGGACAGCCAGGCCCGCGCGCAGATCATCGAGCAGCCCTCGGAGATTGCTACCCTGGAGCGTCGGTGGGAACGCATCCGGGGCGAGGCGCTGCCCCGCGCGCGGACCCTGGAACTGCTGAGGGAAGTGGCGAAGGCATGGACCTGAGCGGCGCCCGGTGGCGCAAGAGCACCCGCAGCGGCGGCAACGGCGGCGACTGCGTCGAGGTCGCCGGCAACCTGCCCGGTGTGGTCGGCGTCCGCGACTCGAAGGACCCGGCCGGGCCGGTGCTCACCTTCACCCCGGCCGCGTGGACCCGGTTCCTGACGTCGACCCGCCGCTGAGCCGGTCAGGCCAGCCGCGCGGCGTACACGTGCACCGGATCCCCCGATCCGGACGTCGTCGCACGCTCGAAGCTCAGCCCGATCCGCTCCGCGACCCGCTGCGAGGGCGTGTTGTCCGGGTGGATGATCGCGACGAGGCGGTCGACGCCGCCGGTCGCGCGCGTGGTCGCGACACGCAGCCGCCGCCTCCGTGGCGTACCCGTAACCCTGCGTTCCGGTCCGCAGGTGGTAACCGACTTCGACCTCCATCACCCCGTCCACCGGCTGCGGAGTGAGACCGCAGTCGCCGACGAACTCGCCTGTCGCCCGTGACCTGAGCACCCACAGTCCGAAGCCGTGGCTGCGGTAGAGGCCCTCGTTCCAGCGGATCCAGTCCAGTGCCTCCGCCCGGGTCTTCGGCCGCGGGTAGTAGCGCATCACGAGCGGGTCGCCGAGCATGGCGGCCATGTCGTCGAGGTCGTCGACGGTCATCTCGGCAAAGATCAGTCGTTCGGCGGCAGGCGGCGGATCAGCAGTCATCGTGGCCCGGTCGGTTCGTCACGGCTTCGAGGCTACCGAGGTCGAGCGCCGCTCACGGACCCGGAATTGCAATTCGATGATGTCCCCGCCCTCCCCGATCGCACATCCGACACCGCAAACAATCGACGTCCATGATTCATTGACACGCTCCGAATCCCGTCGATACGTTGCCGACATCGCGATGAACAACGGGGCGCTCCAGTTTCGATCCGGGAATCGAAAACTGGGAAGGATTTCATGAAGACGACGATCAGACTTCTGGCCCTGCCGGCCCTGATCCTGCCGACGATCCTCGCCGGCACTCCGGCTCAGGCCGCCACCGACACCACCTCCGGCACCGCTGCTCCGGCCGCGGTGACCTCGATCGAGCGCAAGGTGGGGTCGTCGGCCGGGCAGGCCAGGGCATACTGGACGGCCGAGCGGATGGCGGCGGCCACTCCCGCCGACGAGGTGGAGAAGGCCGCCGGCCCGGTCACCCAGAGCCCCACGGCGGAGCGGGTACGGCGCTTCGCGGAGGCGGTGGCGCCGAAGGACGGCAGCGGCTTCGGCGCCCAGCTCAACGAGTCGATCACGGTGGGGAAGATCTTCTACACCAACTCGACCGACGGCCTGGGCCATTACTGCTCGGCGAGCGTGGTGAACAGCCCGGCGCGCAACATGGTCTTCACCGCCGCGCACTGCGTGCACGACGGGCCGGGCCGGGACTGGCACACCGCGAACTGGATGTTCGTGCCGTCCTACCGCAACGGCGCGCAGCCGTACGGCACCTGGGACTGGTCCACGCTCGCGGTGCCCAGCGGCTGGATCAGCACCCGCGAGCGGCAGTACGACGTGGCGGTCGCGCTCGTCTACGGCAGCCGGTCGATCGTGGACGCGGTCGGCGCGAACGGCCTGCTCACCGGCGGTGGGCGCGCGTACCACTACGACGTCTTCGGCTACCCGAGCAACAAGGACAGCGGCGAGATCCAGTGGGTCTGCTCGGGCACGTCGAGGGACGCGGGCAGCAACCGGATCGAGATGAACTGCGGCTTCGGGGGCGGTTCGAGCGGCGGCCCGTGGTACTACAGCTATGACAACACCACCAGGCGCGGTGACGTGCACGGGGTGATGAGCTACTCGAGCGGCACGAACACGAACGGCTCGCCGTACTTCTCCGCCGCGGTGGTGGGGACGCTCTACAACACGTACGCGAACGACACCTGGTGAACGACGGTCCGCCTGGTGTGCCGCCGGCGCACCGGTCGACCGGTCCGGAGGAGGCGACATGTCACATCGTGTACTGCTCGGCGCGGCCGCCGTCGCGGCGCTCGCCGTGGCTGTGGCCGTCGTGGTCGTCGCGGCGCGCGACGGCGGCGCGGGGCGGCCGGCGCCGCCCGGCCCGGTGGTCGCGACCCACAATCCGAGCCCGGGTGCCACCGACCCGTCCGAATACTGGACGAGGGAACGAATGCGGGACGCGATCGGCGACTGAATCAAGAATTGCATTCGGCGCCCAGGTGCGTCGAATTTCGTCCCGCTCACGATCACCGGCCGAGCCCGGCGCGCAATTCCCATTTCAGGGGCGTGAGTGCCGCGTGCGTTCACGGGACGGTATCGGAGTAGACCTCGACGTCGTAGAGCAGTTGCACGTTGCGGCGTCCGTTGGTGATGCCGACGAAGACCGGGTCACCGGCCGGGGTGCGGCCCTGGCGCCACACCTGCTCCCGGGCCGCTTCCCGCGACTCGTGATGCACGCCGCCCTCGCGATGCGTCTGCAGGACGCGGCGGGCGGTGGTCGGGTCGCTGTCGAGGTGGATCCGCAGCAGGGGCATGACGCACCCTCCTTGCCACTGTCGGGGCCGGACTGCCGACTGACCACGCGCGCCTCTCAGCCGGCGGCGCTCTCCAGCACGGCTTTGAGCCGGGCCAGATCCGCCTCGACCAGCGCGGTGTCCCGGTCGAAGTCCGTGTCGCTCATGCCGGGCATCCGGCGCAGGCTGAACACCACCTCGGTGGCGTTGCCGTCGGCGATGGCGCGCAACGGCACGTACACCGTCTCGCCCGACGGCGTCCGCACCTCGTGGTCGAGCACGCCGTACTCGTTGGCCGGGGCGAACGTGAGCCGCGCCCGCCCTTCGGGTGTGTCCACGAACCACTGGCCGTCGACGAGGTTCACCGAACCGCCGAGGCCCGGCGCCCAGCGGGGCAGGTTCGCCGGGTCGGCGGCGAAGGCGTAGACCTCCGCGACCGGACGGTCGATGTGGACGGCGAGGTGGCGGGTGTCAGTGGCCATGCGCCGATGGTGCCATGCCTGTCGCAAGCGCACGCTACGCTGCCGCCGATTCCGACCGGCACCCCTGAGAGGCACCCCGTGGGCATGATCTTCAACGCACGCCGGCTGTCCGCCGAGGAGCTGGCGGCGGTCCTCGCCGACCCGGAGAAGGTCGACACCCTGTTCCAGGGTGGCCCGGACGAGCTCGACCTCGACAAGGCGTGGCACGGGCTGCACTACCTACTGACCGGCGACACGTACGAGATCCGGGGCGACGCCGGGCCGGCCGTCCTGGGTGGTGACCCGATCGGGCCGGACCTGGGGATGGGCCCGGCCCGGCTGCTGATGCCCGACGCCGTCCGCGCTGTGGCCGGCGGGCTCGACGCGATCGACGAGGCGACGCTGCGGGCCCGCTTCGACCCGGCAGCCTTGTCGGAGGCCGAGATCTACCCGCACATCTGGGACGACGGCGCCGACGAGTTCGACGCCTACCTGCTGCCGAACTTCACCGCGCTGCGTGACTTCTACCGCGCCGCGGCCGAACAGGGGGACGGCATGCTGCTCGCCATCACGTGACCCGCCGGAAGCGTGCCTACGGAAGCGGGCCGGCGGAAACGGGTACGCGCCGACGATCGGGCGCCGGTAGCGTGCCGGCGTGGGACTCGACGCGTTCGTGTACTGCCGGTGCTGGCAGGACGGCCTCACCACGCCGTGCCCGGTCGAACCGGTCGGCATCGACGAGGACGGCTGTCTCGCGCTGTTGCGGCAGTGGGAGGGCAACGAGGCCGCGCACCGCACGTTCGACGCCTGGCTGGCGGAGGCGTGCCCGCACAAGGCCATGGAGCAGGCGAGCGAGCACGTTTCCAACTGGGCCGGCGTACGCCTGTTCCAGCAGGCGCTACGCGCCGCCGGCCCGGAGCGCTTCCCGACGCTCGCCACCGCGCTGCCGAACCTCAACGGCGGCTCGCTGCCGGCCGACCGGGCGGCGGTGGCGCTCGCCGAGCTGGACGCGTTCGCGCGCACCGATCGGATCACCGACGGGGTCGAACTGATCGACGAGGCGACCGGCCGGGTGCTGATGCAGTACGTCGAGAGCTACCACGGGGTGTTCATGCTCGGCCCGGACTTCCGGGCCGGGGTAGATCCGGACGGCTTCTTCGTCGTCGACACCGCCGACCCGCCGGTGACGCTGTTCCGGGCCGTCCGGTTCGGCCAGCGGCCGCTGCCCGGCGACCGGGTGGAGCTCACCGCCGGCGGGACACGGACGGTGCTGGCGATGCGACCCGTGGGCGAGCACGGCGAGCCGCCGCCCGAGCGGCTCGCGGTGCGGTCCCGGAGCCGGTCGGGCAGCGACTTCGCCTACATCGTGGAGCCGCTGCGCCGGCTGTGCGCGGCGTCGGTGGCGACCGGCAACCCGGTCATGTGGTTCTGACGGGCCACCCTCGACAGCCGGTCCGCACCGCGCTCTGATGGACCACCGCATGTCCGGGCGTGTCGTCCGGGGAAGATGACGTCACCTGAGAGCGGTATACCCCGCCGTGAGCGTCACGCTCAGTCACGTCTAGAAGCTGACCGGAGTCACCACGGGATCGTGCCCGCGTCCTCGAAGTAGCCGCCGGTCGGCCCGTCGTCGGGCAGCGTCGCGAGCCGGATCGCGATCGCCGCTCCCTGCTGCGGGGTCCGCACACCGCGGAAGCTGTTGAGGTCGGTGGCGGTGAAGCCCGGGCAGGCGGCGTTGATCAGGATGCCGGTGTCCGCCAGCGCCCGCGCGTACTGGATGGTCACCGCGTTGAGCATGCTCTTCGACGGTGAGTAAGCCACCGACAGCGGCCCGGTCTGGTCCTCTCCGGTGGAGGCGCTCTGCCGGGTCAGCGAGCCGACACCGCTGGACATGTTGACGATCCGGGGCGACGCCGAGCGGCGCAGCAGCGGCAGCATCGCCTCGGTCACCCGGACCACCCCGATCACGTTCACCTCGACGGCGGTCCGGATGGTCGCGAGGTCGACGTCGCCCGGGTGCTGCGGCACGCCACCTGTCACGCCCGCGTTGTTGACGAGCACGTCCAGACCGCCGGCCTCCGTCTCCAGCAGCCGGGCGGCGGCGGTCACGCTCGCGTCGTCGGTGACGTCCAGCGGTACGCCGAACGCGTCCACGCCGCCCGCGCGCAGCTTCGCCACCGCCTCGGCGAGCCGCCGCTCGTCCCGGGCGCCGACGCCCACCCGCCAGCCGAGCGCGCCCAGGCCGGCCGCGATCTCGTACCCGATTCCCTTGTTCGCGCCGGTCACCAGCGCGATCGTCCGTTCGCTCATGCCCTCGATCCTGTCCGCGGGCCGTGCGGGCCTCCAACACCGCTTCGGTGGCGCGCGATACCCGGAAGGTATCGATGCGGCGGTACGGTGGCGGGATGGAGACGCGGGAGCTTCGCTACTTCGTGGCGGTCGCCGAGGAGCTGCACTTCGGCCGCGCCGCGCGCCGCCTGGGCATCGCCCAGCCGCCGCTGTCGCGAGCGATCCGGCAGCTCGAACGCCGTCTCGGCGTGACTCTGCTGGAGCGGGACAGCCGCAGCGTCGCGCTCACCGCGGCCGGGTCGGTGCTGCTGCGGGAGGGCCGGGCCGCACTCGACGCCGTGGCCGCCGCCGACCGCCGCACCCGACGCGCCGGGCAGGCCGCTACCGGTGGCCCCGGGCTGGTGCTGGCGACCAAGACCGGGGCGTCGAGCGAGCTGCTGCCGAAACTGCTCGGCGCGTACGCCGCCGAGCCGGACGCGGTCCCGGTCGAGGTTCTGCTGTGCGGCATCGGCGAGCAGGAACGGCTGCTGCGCGACGGGCGGGCCGACGTGGCGCTGCTGCACCTGCCGTACGACTCGACGACCGGGCTGGACACCGAAGAGCTGATCACCGAGCCGCAGGTGGCGATCCTGCCGGCCGGGCATCCGTTGGCAAGGCGACCGCACCTGCTGATGGCCGAGGTGGAGGCGCTGCCGGGCCTGCCCTTGCCGCGCTGGCCCCGGGCCGACGGGTCGTATCCGGACGGGCCCGGCCCCGAGGTCCGGGACCACGCCCAGTTGTTCCAGCTCATCGCGCTCGGCCGGACCGTGGTGGTGCTGCCGGAGTCGGCCCGGTCGCTGCTGCTCGCCGACCTGGCCACCGTGCCGGTGCCGGACGCGCCGGCGGTGACCACAGTCATCGCGTGGCCACCGCACAGCCGGTCCCGGGCGCTGGCCGGCCTGATCCGGACCGCCACCCGCCTCTGACGCCCGTGCCTAGGCGGGCAGGTCCTTGCGCATCTGCTGGGTGACCACCCGGTATCCCGACGTCTCGTACAGCTTGCGCGCCGTCTCGTTGGTGCCGAAGACGTTCAGCTCCAGCGCCTGGGCGCCGTGCTCCCGGGCCGCCCGCTCCCCCGCCGCGAGCAGCGCCCGCCCGAGCCCCCGGCCCCGGTGCCCGGCGGCCACCTCGATGTCGTAGAGGAACGCGCAGTCGGCGAGACCGCGCGGGTGGGTCAGGCCGATCCACAGCCAGCCGACCGGTGAGCCGTCGGCAAGCTCGCCGACCAGGAACAGCATGCCGGGCGTGGCCATGCCCTGCGGCAGGAAGCCGGCGGTGGCCTCCCGGGCCCGGTCGAGCGCCTCCTCGGGCGTCCAGTTGCCGGCCGTGACGTGCTCGCGCGCGTACCCGGCGGCCAGCTCGTCCTGCCAGCTGTCGAACTCCTCCGGTGACATCGCCCGGACACTCAGCTCGGTCATGCGACGCAGCCTCAGTCGCCGGCGGCGCGGCGGCGCGCCTCGCGCAGCTTCATGGCGTGTTCCAGCAGCGTGATCAGCACCTCCTTGGCCGACTCACGCTTGCGCGCGTCGCACAGCACCACAGGTACGCCCGGGTCCAGGTCGAGCGCCGCCTGCACCTCGTCGAGCCGGAACTTCTTGGCCCCCTCGAAGCAGTTCACCGCCACCACGAACGGCGTGCCGCGCCCCTCGAAGTAGTCGATCGACGGGAAGCAGTCCGCCAGGCGGCGCGTGTCGGCGAGCACCACCGCCCCGAGCGCGCCGAGCGCCAGCTCGTCCCAGACGAACCAGAACCGGTCCTGCCCGGGCGTGCCGAACAGGTAGAGCACCAGGTCGTCGCTGATGGTGATCCGGCCGAAGTCCATCGCCACGGTGGTGGTCGACTTCTCCTCCACGCCGGACAGGTCGTCGATGCCGATCCCGGTTTCGGTCAGCACCTCCTCGGTGCGCAGCGGCTTGGTCTCGCTGACCGCGCCCACCATGGTGGTCTTGCCGACGCCGAACCCGCCCGCGATCAGGATCTTGATCGCGGTGGGCAGCGGCCCGGCGCCCGCCGGCCGCTCAGAGCGCCCGTAGTCCATTGATAACCGCCTCGAAAACGTGCTCGTCGGGAAGGCCGGCGGTGGTCGCGCGCGGCTCGCGTACCTGCACCAGACTGCGGGCGGCCAGGTCTCCGAGGAGGACCCGGACCGTGCCCACCGGCAGGTCGAGATGGGCGGCGATCTCGGCCACGGAGAGAATCCGCTGGCAAAGGCCGACTATCGCCACGTGCTCCGGGCCCAGCCCGGACTCCGACCCGACATCCGTGCGGGTCGCGGTGACCAGCGAGATCAGGTCGAACGTGCCGGTCACCGGGCGGGCCCGGCCGCCGGTGACCGCGTACGGGCGCACCACCGGGCCGGCGTGGTCGTCCACCCACTCCTGCTCCGCGGACTCCCCCCGGCCGGTCATCGTGCCGCGTTCTCGCCGAGGGGCTGTTCCCGGGTCGGTGACGCGACGAACCGGCCGACCCGGGTGACGAGCATGGCCATCTCGTACGCGATCAGGCCGACGTCCGCGTCCTCCGAGGCCAGCACCGCCAGGCAGGCGTTACGCCCGGCCGCTGTGACGAACAGGAAGGAGGACTGCATCTCGATGATGGTCTGCTGCACCTGCCCGCCGCCGAACCGCTTGCCCGCGCCACGGGCCAGGCTCTGGATGCCCGCCGCCATGGCGGCCAGGTGCTCGCCGTCGTCCCGGCTCAATCCGCGGGACGAGGCCATCAGCAGTCCGTCGGTGGAGAGCGCCACGGCGTGCTCCGCCTGCTTGACCCGGCCGACCAGGTCATCCAGCAGCCACGTCAGATCCGCGCTCGAAGCCGTCTTCTGCGCCACTCGTCGTCCTCTTCTTTCCGGCTGTGTGCCGTCAGCTTCCGGTTTCCGTCGCGTCGACGTCCCGGTCAGGTAACCTGCTCGTCCGCGTCGGCCGGCGCACCGCCGGCCCCCTGAGCCCCGCCGAGCAGGCGCGCGGCATCGGTACGGCCGCGTCGGGTGCCGCTCTGGTAGGAGCTCATCATCCGGCGCACCTGCTCCGGTGCACGCGCCGTGTCATCGTCGGCGGCGTCGTCGTCCGCCTCGGTCTGGTCGTGCCGCAGTTCCGGCGCGAGGCTGGCCTGGCGTACCCGGACCGGCAGTCCCGCGTCGGTGACCGGCGTCGTCTCCGCCTCGGTCTCCGGCTCCGTCGCCGGCGACGCCTCCGCCGCGTCGGTCGTGGCGGCGGGCCGCCGCTCCACCACCGCCAGCTCCGTGGTGGGCCCGGCCACCGCGGGCTGCCGCTTGCGGGTACGCGCCGGCAGCCCGGACGGGGTCAGCCGGGGCGCCCGCGTCACCGGCTCCGGCACCTGCGGGGCGGGCTCGGCCGGCTGGTCCGGTTCGGCGGCGCCGTCCGGGCCGGACGGGATCGCCGGCCCGTCGCCGGCCGGAGTGCTCCGCACCGGGTCCGGCGCGGGCGCCACGGGCAGGGCCGTCCCGGGTGCGGGAAGGGCCTCGGCCGCGTCGGCGCCGTCAGCGGTGATCAGTTCACGCGGGATCAGCACCACGGCGGTGGTCCCGCCGTACGCGGATTCCTTGAGCTGCACCTTGACGCCGTGCCGCTCGGTGAGCCGGCTGACCACGAACAGGCCCAGCCGGGCGGCGTCGGCCAGGTTCAGCTCGGACCGGTCGACGATGCGCGCGTTGGCGGCGGCCAGCTCGTCGGGGCTCATGCCGAGGCCCCGGTCCTCGATCTCGATGGCGAAGCCGTTCGCCACGAGCTGACCGCGAACCTCGACAGTGGTCTGCGGCGGCGAGAAGGAGAGCCCGTTCTCGATCAGCTCGGCCAGCAGGTGGATGACGTCACCGACGGCGCGGCCGGTCAGCGACACCTCGCCGAGCGGGCGCACCGTGACCCGGGTGTAGTCCTCGACCTCGGCTACCGCGCCGCGGACCACGTCGACCATCGGCACGTTGCGTCGCCAGGCCCGGCCGGGCGTGGAGCCGGAGAGCACGATCAGGTTCTCCGCGTTGCGCCGCATCCGGGTGGCCAGATGGTCGACCCGGAACAGGTCCTCCAGCTCCTCGGCGTCGTGTTCCCGGCGTTCCATCGCGTCCAGCAGCGTGAGCTGCCGGTGCACGAGCGCCTGGGTGCGCCGGGCCAGGCTGAGGAAGACGTCGCGTACGCTGCGGCGCAGCTCGGCCTGCTCGACGGCGGTGCGGACGGCGGTCTCCTGCACAACGTTGAACGCCTTGCCCACCTGGCCGATCTCGTCGTCGCCGAACTGCAACGGCGGCGCCTCGCGGGCGACGTCCACCTCATCGCCGCGGCCCAGCCGCTCCACCACGCTCGGCAGCCGCTCGTGCGCCAGGTTGAAGGCCGCCTCGCGCAGCCGTTCGAGCTGCCGCACCAGCGACCGGGCCGTGGTGATCGAGACGACCACGGAGGCGATGACGGCGAGCAGGCCGAGACCGGCGGCGAGCACCAGCCGCACGATGACGCCGATCGCTACCGGCATGGCCCGGGACACGATGTCCTCGCCGCCGGCCAGGATCACCCCGCGCAGGTCGGCCATCGCCTGCTCGGCGGCGGCCTGCCACGCCGCTGCGGTCACCGGCGGGCGCACGTCGGCGCCCTTGGCCGCGAGGACCCGGTCCTGAAGGGTCTGCAACTGCTGGAACGCGTCGCCCTCGACCATCCGCTCGAAGCGTGCGCGGTCGGTCGGGGCGAGCTCCCGGGCGGTGCGGTCGGCGAGGAACCACTGCGCGCCGACCAGGCGGGCGAACGCGGTCTGCTCGGCCACGGTGATCCGGTTGGCCGCGATCGCGCCGGTGATCAGCGCGTCCTGTTGGGACAGCAGCTCCCGGGACCGGTTGAGGTCGATGAGCGCGGCGGTGTCCTTGGCGATCTCGTCGTCGTCGAGGCCGCCGAGCGCGTCGAAGACGGCGAAGATCGCGTCGACCGCCTCGTCGTACGCGGTGAGCGTGGCGGTGCGGTCGATGGTCTTGCGGCTGACGTCGGCGCGTACCTGGCCGATCTGGTCCAGCTCGGTCTTCAGCTCGCCGAGCCGCTGCATCAGCTCCTCGCTGGCCGGGATCTCGGTACGCCAGTCCTGCACCGAGCGCCACAGCGCGGTGGCGGTCTCGTCGGTACGGGCGCGCTGGGCGTCCAGCTCCCGCAGCCGGCCCGGATCGGACTCGCCCAGATAGCGCAGCGACAGCCGCCGCTCGGCCTGCAGCTCCTGCAGCAGCGGGTCGCTCGGCTCGAAGACGCGCGCGTTGAGCGTCTGCACGCCGAGCAGGTTGAACCCGTCCCGCACGGTCACCCACGCGGCGAACGCCCAGAGCGCGGTCAGCGACGCCAGCAGCGCGATGATCTTCGTACGGAGATTCGTACTGCGGGAACCCATCACACCGTCCTGGCCCGGTCTACGGTCGGTCCGAAATCCGATCGACTCCGGCGCACGCTAGCAGCCGTCGTGAACTCCATTCAAGCGATCCTGATCATGGTGGGTCCGGCCTCGACGGCGCGGCCGGAGGCCGCCAGCACCGCCGCGCGCACGATCTGCGTCGGGCGGTAGAGATCCTTGTCGTGCCATAGTGCCGGTTCGTCGTCGCATCCGTCCAGCTCGGACAGTCGACGGCGTCCGCGGGCGAGCGCCGCGGCGATCCGCGCGTCCCCGGAACGGCCCGCGCCGGCCAGGGCGAGCACCGCGTACGCGGTCTCCTCGGCGGTGCCATGCCACAGTCCCCAGGAGCCGTCCGGGCGCTGCGTGTCCAGCAGCCAGGCGACGCCCCGCTCGACGGCGGCACGCGCCGTGCCGTCGGGCGCGTGGTCGGCCAGCGCCAGCAGCACCGCGTACGTGGCGTAGCAGGCCGAGGCGTGCCAGCGGTCCTCCCAGCGCCCGTCCGGCTGCTGCCGCTCCACCAGCCACTCGGTGACCCGGCGGCGGGCGCCGGTGACGCCGGGTCCGCTCGGCTGCTCGCCGAGCGCGTCGAGCACGTGCGCGTTAGTGGTCAGCGACGCGCCGTCCTCCCCCGGCCAGGTGCAGAAGTGCCGCCCGGTGTCGAACCCGGCCAGCGGCCCGACGCCGGGGGCGCGGCCCAGCCGGGCCAGCGCGTAGAGCGCGACAGCTGTGGTGTCCGCGTCGGCGGGCAGGCCGGGCGCGGTGGCCGCGCCGGACGGGCCGACGGCGGCGCGCAGCTCGGTGAGCACCGGCTCGGGCGCGCCGACCGGCACACCGGCCCGGACCAGGATGCCGAGCACCCAGGCGCGCTCGAAGACGGTGATCGGGCTGGCGCAGGGCACCGGGCCGGGCCGGGCCACCGCGCGCAGATAGTCCAGCGCCGCTCCGGGCTCCGGACGGCCCAGCCAGGCGGCAGTGGCGGCCGGGGAGGCGCCCACCGCGCCGCTGGCCGAGGGACGCACGCCGGCCGCCCGGTACGCCAGCTCACCGGCGACCTCCAGCGCGTGCGCCAGCTTCTCCGGCACGGGCCGCCCGGCGGCCAGCAGCGCGCGTACCCGGGTCAGGCGGGCCGGGTCGAGACCGGCCGGCAGCGGCAGGCGGGGCCGGCCGGCCCACTCGGCCAGCCCGGGTGGCGGCCCGGCCGGTCCGGTGAGGTGCCGGTCCACGGCGGTGAGCAGCGCGGGCACGATCAGGTCGGTGGCCGGCAGGTCGGGCGGCGCGTCGCCGCGCAGCGCGCCGGACAGGAACGTCAGGCCCCGGTGGGCCGCGGCGGCCGGCACGGCGGCCGGGCCGTCGCGACGCAGCACGGTCAGCAGCGCCTCGACCGCGCTCAGCGTCGGCACCAGCGCGTACCCGCCGGGACCGCCCCAGCCGCCGTCCGGCCGCTGCCGGGCCAGCAGCCAGGCCAGGCGCCGGTCGTGGCCGTCCAGCCAGGGCGCGAGCGCGACCAGCCGGGCGGTCTCGTAGACCGACGGCGACGTCTGCCCGGCCGGCTCGCCGGTGAGCGCGGCGACCAGGTCGTGCGCGGTCCCGGACCGGGTGGCGGGCACCGATCCGGCGGTGAGCGTCACCGCACGCCCCAGAAGTCGGTGTTGCGGTAGAAGCCGGTGGTGAAGCCGAGCTGCCGGGACAGGAAGTCGGCTTCCCGGGGCGCCTCACCGGCCAGCTTCGCCAGCCGGACGCGGCAGTGGTCGACCTGCTCGGCGAACCGCCGCTCGACCTCGGCCGGGTCGTCCACCAGCAGCAGCGCGTTGAGGTCGCCGGACTCGGCGTCGCGGCGGTGGGTGCCGAGGTCGTTCACCAGCCGCAGGGCCCGCTGCACCTCGTCGCTGACGGCGACCGCGTGGTCCATCGCCTCGGCGGTGGACACCGATCCGGTGTGGATCCAGTGCGCCACGTTGACCACTGTGGCGGCGAGGTTGTCGGCGTTTGCGAGGTAGTCGGCGAGCGTGGGGCGGCCGGTGCGCCGCCAGTCCCACTCGCGGGCCATCGCGTCGAGCGTGCGTTCCATCGCCGCACGCCAGTGGCCGCGCAGCACCGGGTAGCCGGGCGCGGCGGCCACGTCGTCGCGCAGCTCGGCCAGGAACCGGCCCAGTGGGTCGTCGGTGCCGGCGCCGTCGAGCACGTCCAGGCAGACGCCGGTGATCCGGTCGACCTCGGCCCGGCTGGTGGCCTGGTGGTCGACCAGCCAGTCCACGGCGAAGCCCCAGAGCACGGCGCGGTTGGTCACGGCCAGCTCGGCGGCGCTGTGCCAGGGGGCGCTGAACGCCATCGCCTGGGCGATGCTGCTGAACAGCGTCGCGTCGAACGGGTCCGCGGGGAACAGCTCGGGGTGCGCGGCGGCGGCCCTGCGCAGGCCGCGCTGGCCCTGCGCGGCGAGCGCGCAGACCCGGCCCTGCTCCGCGGCGACGGCGAGTAAATCCGGTGTCGGCCCGTCGGTCATGCCCGCTCCGCCCGCCCGGCCGCGACGAGTGTCAGCTCCACCCGCTCGCGCGGCCGCAGCGCCGCGGCCAGCCGCAACCCGGGTACGCCGGGGCGATGCAGCCGGAACCGGTAGCGGCTGAGCATGGTGGCGAGGATGAGCTGCGCCTCCAGGTAGAACAGGTACATGCCGAGGCACTGGTGCGGCCCACCGCCGAACGGGAAGTGGGCGTACCGGTGCCGGGCCCGGACCCGCTCGGGCCGGAACCGTTCCGGGTCGAACTCGTCCGGGCGGTCCCAGAACTGCCGCATCCGCTGGGTGATCAGCGGGCTGACCGCCATCGTCGCGCCGGGCTCGATCGGCACGCCGTCGATGACGTCCCCGGCGACCGCGCGGCGCGGGATGATCCACCCGATCGGGTAGAGCCGCAGCAGCTCGTCCAGCACCATCCGGGTGTACGTGAGCCGGCTCAGGTGCTCGCGGCGTACCGGCTCGCCCCCGACCACCTCGTCGATCTCGGCGTAGAGCCGCTCGGCCACCTCTGGGTGCTGGTCCAGGTGCGGCCAGGCCCAGGTCAGCACGTTGATCGTGGTCTCGGTGGTGGCGGCGAACATGGCCACTGTGTCGTTGCGGACCTGCCGCTCGTCGAGCTGCCGCCCGTCGTCGGTGCGGGCCTGCCAGAGCGTCGAGATGACGTCGTCGCCCTGGTCGGCGGACTCGCGGGTCTCGCGGACGATCGGCACCAGCACGTCGTCCACGATGCGTACGGCACGGGCGAACGTGCGGTCGCCCGGCATCGGCAGCGACAGCGGCGCGAACGGCACGATGATGCGGGGGATGACGGCGGTGGCGATCCGGTCCTGCGCCTCGATCACGCGCATCGCGTCCGGCACCGAGATGCGGTCGGCGAAGAGCACCTTCATGATCGCCCGGCTGACGATGCGCGCCTGCTCCACGCCGATGTCGACCGGACGGCCGGCGCGGGCCGGCTCGTCCAGCTCGTCGACCGCGTCGCGGATCGCGTCGGCCATGCCGTCGACCAGCGCCTCGACCCGTTTGGCGGTGAACATCGGCTGGAGCATGCGCCGGCTGGCCGACCAGATCTGCCCCTCGCCGAGGATGCCCTCGCCGAACAGCCGCTTGACCGGACGCCAGAACAGCCCGTCGCCTGCTCGTTCGTAGTTGTCCGCCCGGTCGCGCAGGACGTGCTGCACGTGCTTGGGGTGGGTGACGAGGTAGGGGCGGAACGAGCCGAGGTTCAGCCGGACCAGTTCACCTTCGGTACGGTTGCCGATGTCGATGAGCGCCCGGGCGGGGTCGCGGAGCACCGCCGGCAGGATCTGCCGCAGCGGCACGGTTCGGGGTCGGCCGGTGGGTCCCGGTGTGTCCGTTGGTTCGGGCACCTGAACGCTCCCTCGGTTGACTCAGGGTCGCGGCTTCGTATCGACCCGTGACGTTGCTCGCGAGCATGCCATCCTGAGCCGCAGATCAAAAGGCAGGTCGGAGGATATTTCACGTAACAACAATCTCTTTGTCGAGAATGGAGCCCGTGGGATGTGCGTCACTCCCGTACACAGTGGTGGTTGCGGAGCGCGAGCAGCGCTCACCTATCGCGGACGCCGGCAGAACGCGGGCGCGGACCCGTCCGCTGTGCCAAGCTTCGGGCATGGACGACAAGACCATCCTGAGCCGGATCTCGGAACTCGTCGACGAGGAGCACCGGCTGCGGGCCGACGCGCAGCAGCACGAGTCCGGCACCGACGACGAGGCCCGGGAGCGGCTGCGGGCCCTGGAGGAGTCCCTGGACCAGTGCTGGGACCTGCTGCGCCGTCGCCGGGCCGCGCGCCAGGCGCACGGCGACCCGGACGCCCAGGGCGAGCGCCCGGTGCCGGAGGTCGAGCGCTACCTGCAATGACCCGCACGGGTGGGCGTCCCGGGCGGCTCGACCACCCGGGACGCCCGCCCGTCAGCGGATCCCCGCCTCCCGCAGCAGCGCCTCGGTGAGCGCCTCCGGATCGGTGACGGTGGCCGGCATCCCGCGGGCGGCGAACCAGGCGGCCACCACCCGCACGTCCCGGCCCAGGAACTCGCCGCCCTGCGGGTTGGCCACCACGTCGACCACCTGCGGCAGGTCGATCATCACCAGCCGGCCCGCGTGCACCAGCAGGTTGTACGGAGACAGGTCGCCGTGGGCGTACCCGGCCCGGGCCAGCACGGTGAGCGCCTCGACCAGCTGATCCCACAGGTCACGCAGCTCGGCCGCGTCGGGCCGGACCTGCGCCAGCCGTGGCGCGGCCTCCCCCGCCTCGGCGTCGCCGACGAACTCCAGCATCAGCTCGGTGCCGAGCAACTGCACCGGATAGGGCACCGCGATCCGCCCGGAGGCGGCGCCGATCTCCCAGAGCTGGGACAGCGCGGCGAACTCGGCCGCCGCCCACTGCCCGGCGATCATCTGCCGGCCGAACGCGGTCCGGCCGGTCATCGCCCGCATCTCCCGCGACCGGCGTACCCGGCGGCCCTCCAGGTAACCGGCGTCGCGGTGGAAGAGCCGGTGCTGGGCGTCGCGGTACCGCTTGACCGCCAGCAGGCACGAACGGTCGGTGTCCGGCACGGCGCGGCGGACCAGGTGGACGTCCGCCTCCTTGCCGGTCTTGAGCACCCCCAGCTCGGTGTCCCGGGCGGCCAGTTCGGTGACCAGCCAGTCCGGGTACGGCTCGGGGCCGTGGACGGCCCGGTCCCAGGAGGACCAGCTGTCCTCCGCGTCGGGCTCGGCGTCCGGGTCGGCGAGGGCCGGCGTGGGCCGCCCCCGCTTCAGGAAGTCGGTTTCGTCGTCGTCGAAGCGGCTCTTGCCGCGGCCACGGCGCTGCGGCGCCGGGAAGTCGTGATCGCGCACGGGTGGATCTGTCCTTCGATCGAGGCTGGTGGAGGCAGGTGGTACGACCCTGCGAAAACGGCCATGACCGACCTCCTCTCCTCGACCGGGCACCCCCGGCTGCGCACTCGCGCGGCACCATGCTCGTACGCGCCCCGGCGCGGGTCAACGGATTTCCGCGCGGTGCCGCCGCGCTGCCTGCCGGCCCGCGCCGCCGGTCAGCCGGCCAGCACTGCGGCGACGGCCGCGATCAGCCCGTCCTCGATCCGGGTCGGCGCGAACCGGGGGTCCGACCAGCGGCGCCCCCGGTGCAGCCAGACACTGGGCAGGCCCACCGCGGTCGCGCCGCCAATGTCCGCCTCCGGGCTGTCGCCGACCACCCACGCGCCGCGCAGCGGCATCCGGGCCCGCTGGGCGGCGAGCGCGAAGATCCTCGGGTTCGGCTTGCTGACGCCGGCCTCCTCCGAGATCACCCAGTCGGCGACGTAGCGGTCCAGGCCGGTCTTGCGGATCTTGGCGTCCTGCTGACGGGACGCTCCGTTGGTGACCACCACCGGCACCCAGCCGGCGTCGGCGGCGATCCGCAGCGCGCAGGCCACCAGCGGATCGAGCCGCATGTGCGCCACCACGCCGTCGTGCAGCTCGTCCACCAGGTCGATCGAGGGGATGCGCAGCGCGTACCGGTCGCGGATCGCGTCCGCGACGTCCCACCGGTTGGTCAGCCCGTCGGCGTCCACCGACACCAGCCAGTCGAGGTCGGCGGGCGGCGCGCCGATGCCCGCCAGGAAGCGTTCTCCCCAGACACGGAACGGCCCGTCGCGGTCCAGCCGGGTGTTGTCCAGATCGAGCAGGAGCAACGGCACTTGGGCACCCTACGGGAACGCTCGGAGCACCGACAGGGCCCCGGGCCCAGCCACGGTCAGGCGACGAGCGCCGTACGGGCCGCGCCGGCGTCCACCGGCCGGTCGAGCAGCATGGTGTGCGCCGCGCGGGTGGCCGCCAGCGCGTCCGGGTCCAGCGTCGCCACCAGCACGTCCTCGCCGGTGTCGGCGCCCCGCGCCAGCGGCCGGCCCTCCGGGTCGTACACCGCCGCGCCGCCGTTGAACCGCCAGGGGTCCGCGCCGCCGACGACGTTGGCGAACACGACGTACATCGTGTTGTCCAGCGCCCGGGCGGCGTAGTAGAGGTCGCGGCGGTGCGCCGAGCCGGCCAGGTAGCCGCTCGGGCAGAGGTACCCGTGCGCGCCGTCCCCGGCCGCCGCCCGCGCGTGCTCCGGGAAGCAGCCGTCGTAGCAGACGCCCAGGCCCAGCCGCCACGTGTCGACTTCGAGCGTGGCGCCCCGGCGGCCGGCGTCGAACAGCTCGCGCTCGCCGCTCCAGAGCTGCTGCTTGTCGTACGCGGCGGTGACCGTGCCGGCCGGGTCCACCACGAGCGAGGAGATGGTGCGCCGCCGGTCGGGGTGGCGGACGGCGGCGCCGATCACCACTGCCGCGCCCGCGTCGGCGGCGGCGGTCCGCAGCGGGTCCAGCCGGGGGTCGGCGACCCGGCCGTCGGCGTCGGCGGCCACGTCGGTGCCCTCCGGGTCGGCGCCCAGCGTCGGCGGGTGGTACGCCGGCAGGAACAGCTCGGGCAGCACCACGACCCGGGCGCCCTCGGCCCGGGCGACGAGGCGGGCGGCGGCGCGGGCGTTGCCGGCGACGTCACCGGGGACGGGCTGGGCCTGGACGGCGGCGACGGTGAGCGGGCGCGCGGGAAGGGCGGTCACACGCCGATCCTAACCATCGGACGCGGCCGGATGATCTTCCGAATCCGCATCTCAAGCCGTACGTACGGTTTGCATCACGCGGTTCCACCTGCGACGATCCGTTCGTGCCCAGAGTAAGTCAGGACCAGCTCGACGCGCGCCGGCAGGAGATCCTCGCGGCGGCGCGGGCGTGTTTCGCCCGGCACGGCTACGAGGGCGCCACAGTGCGTCGGCTGGAGGAGGCCACCGGCCTGTCCCGGGGCGCGATCTTCCACCACTTCCGGGACAAGGACTCCCTGTTCCTCGCCGTCGCCGAGGACGACGCCGCCGCCATGGTGGAGACGGTCGCCCGTAACGGCCTGGTGCAGGTCATGCGCGACCTGCTGGCCCGGGCGGTCTCGCCCGACACGACCGGCTGGCTCGGCAGCCAGCTGGAGGTCTCGCGCCGGCTGCGTACCGACCCGGCCTTCGCCAAGCGCTGGGCGGAGCGTTCCGAAGCCATCGCCGCGGCGACCCGGGAGCGCCTGGTACGCCAGCGCGAGGCCGGCGTGCTGCGCGACGACGTCCCGATCGACGTGCTGGCCCAGTTCCTGGAGCTGGCCTACGACGGCTTGGTGCTGCACCTGGCGATGGGCCGCCCGGCCGGCGACCTGGCCCGGGTGCTCGACCTGGTCGAGGAGGCAGTGCGCCGGCACTGAGCCCGCCGGTCTCGGTCCGGTAACTGCGCCGCTCCAAGAGATCGACTCTGGCACGCCTGCTCCACAATGAGCCGCGACCCCTCCTCGCGACAGGAGCAGACGATGACCCCCTCCGACACCTGGGGCATCCCCGGCCCCGTATTCCTGCGCTGGTACCTCCTGCTCGCCGTCGTCCTGGTCATCGGCGCGATCGTGTACCGGCGTCGGATGCTGGCCGGCACGCCGGTGACCGATCACGGCGCGCTGGGTCCGCAGCAGGTCGCCTACCTCAACGGCGGCGACCAGCTCGCCGTCTGGGCCACGCTCGGCGCGCTGCGCCACGCGGGCGCGGTCGGCGTACGACCCGACCGGCGGCTCACCACCGGCGGTCCGCTGCCAGCCGGGGCCACCCCGCTGGACCAGGCGGTCCACCACGCGGCGAGCCGCGGCCTGCGGACCCGGGACCTGGCCGCCGACGAGTGGGTGCGGCGCGCGCTCGACGAGCTGCGCGACGGCCTGGTACGCCGGGGCCTGGCCCTGGACCAGGAGCGGCGCCGGACGCTGCGGCGCGGCGCGCTGCTGATCGGCTTCCTGCTGGCAATTGGCGTCGTGCGTGCGATCTCCGGCCTGCTCAACGACCGGCCCACCGGCTGGCTGCTGCTCAGCCTGTTCCCGCTCGGCCTCGCGTTCCTGCTGCTCAACCGCGTGCCCTGGCGTACCCGGGCGGCCACCGCCGCGCTGAACGACATGCGCCGCCGGCACGCCTGGCTGCGACCGGCCGCCTCCCCCGCGTACGCCACGTACGGCGCGACGGACGTGGCGCTGGGCGTGGCGCTGTTCGGCACCGCCACGCTCTGGACCATGGATCCGGGCTTCGCCGAGCAGGCCGAGATCCAGCGGCAGGCGATGGGCAACGTCGGCGGCGCGAGCTCCGGCACCTCCTGTGGAGGCGGCGCCTCCACGTGCGGCGGTGGCAGCTCCTGCGGCGGAGGCGGTGGCTGCGGCGGAGGCGGGTGCGGCGGATGAGCGGCCCGTCCGGCGTCGGCATCGGCTGGCGTCCCGAGATCGCCGGTTTCGTGGCCGGGCTGCCGGGGCTGCGTTTCGTCGAGGTGGTCGCGGAGGCGGTCGCACCGGCCGGGCCGCTCCCGGACGGGCTCGCCGAGCTGCGCGGACGCGGCGTCGATGTCGTACCCCACGGGGTGCGGCTGTCCCTCGGCGGCGCGGAACCGGTCGATCCGGCCCGGGTGGCGCACCTGGCCGCGGTGGCCGCGGCCCTGGACGCGCCGCTGGTGAGTGAGCACATCGCGTTCGTGCGGGCCGGCGGTCTGGAGGCCGGTCACCTGCTGCCGCTGCCGCGCAGCCGCGAGGCGGTCGCCGCGGTGGTGGCGAACGTGCGGCGGACGCAGGCGGAGCTGCCGGTGCCGCTGGCCCTGGAGCCGATCGCCGCGCTCTTCGACTGGCCCGACGACGAGCTGGACGAGGCGGACTTCCTCACCGAGATCCTCGACGCCACCGGCGCGCTGCTGCTGCTCGACGTGGCGAACGTGCACGCCAACGCCCGCAACCGGGGCGGCGAGCCGACCGCGCTGCTGGACCGGCTGCCACTGGAACGCATCGCCTACGCGCACGTCGCGGGCGGCGCCGAACACGGCGGCTTCTACCACGACACGCACACCGACCCGGTGCCCGCCGCCGTGCTGGACCTGGTCCGCGAGTTGTGCCGGCGGCGCCGGCCACCCGGCGGTCACGTGAGCGGCGACCTGGCGGCCCAGCAGGCCGAGCTGGTCGCCGCGCTCGTCGCCGGTGGACCGCTGCCGCCCGGCTTCGCACCGGCCCCGGTCGAGGCGGCCCGCCGGGCGCTGCTGCGCAAGCGGGCCGCGGACGTGGCCCGGCACTGGCCGCTGCTCGCCGCCGGCCTCGGCGCGCACTGGCCGGCGACGTTCACCACGTGGGCGGACGGACGCCCCTCGAACGGCTCCCTGCGCGACGGCTGGGACCTGGCCCGCGAGCTGCGCGACCGGGGCACGCTGCCGCCGCTGGGCGCGGAGGAGCTGGCCGCGCGCGAGGCCGCGAGCCGCTACGACGGTCACCGCCCGCCCCGGCCCCGCCGGATGCCGGCCGTCGCCCGGGCCGGCGGCGCCGTCGCGGCCCAGTTCGCCGGCCGGGTACGCCTGCTGCGGCCCGCCCCGCGCTGACACGCGCCCCCGGGTACGGCAGGATCGGGCGTATGGATCTCGGACTCGCCGACCGGGTGTACGTGCTGACCGGCGCCTCCGGCGGCCTCGGCTTCGCCACCGCCGAACAACTCGTCGCCGACGGCGCCCGGGTGGTCATCTCCGCGCGTACCCCGGAACGGGTGGCCGCCGCGATCGAGGCGCTCGGCGACCCGCAGCGGGCGATCGGGCTGACCGCCGACCTCGCCGATTCCGCCACCCCGGAGCGGCTCGTCGCCGCCGCCCGCGAACACTTCGGCCGCCTCGACGGCGCGCTGATCTCGGTCGGCGGCCCGCCGCCCGGCACCGCCGCCACCGTCACCGACGAGCAGTGGCGCGAGTCGTTCGAGACGGTCTTCCTGGGCAGCGTCCGGCTCGCCCGCACGGTGGCCGGCGCGCTCACCGACGGCGGCGCGATCGGGCTGGTGCTGTCCACCTCGGTACGCGGACCGCTGGCCGGCCTCGGCATCTCCAACGGGCTGCGACCGGGCCTGGCCGGCGTGGCCAAGGACATGGCCGACGAGTTCGGCCCGCGCGGCGTCCGTGTGGTCAGCCTGCTACCCGGGCGGATCATGACCGACCGCAACCGGGAGCTGCTGGCCGGTTCCGGCGATCCCGAGCGCGCCCGCGCCCAGGCGGAGGCGGCGATCCCGCTCGGGCGAATCGGCGACCCGGCGGAGTTCGGCCGGGTGGCGGCGTTCCTGCTCTCCCCCGCCGCCGGGTACGTCACCGGGGTGACCGTCCCGGTCGACGGCGGCGCGCTGCGCGGGCTGTGACAGTGGCCGCTGTGGTGGGCCGGGCGCCCGGGGCGGTGGGCCGGTGAGCGACCGACGGCGCCCGGGCGGTGGGCGGCCCGAGGCGGCCCCGGGGCCGGGCACGCCCGCCCGGCGGCACCCACGCCCCAGCCGCGAGCAGCTCGCGGCGGCGGCCGACCGGCTGCTGCCGGACGTCATCGCGCCCGGCCTGGACGTGCTCTTCGTCGGCATCAACCCCGGTCTGTGGTCGGCGGCGACCGGCTGGCACTTCGCCCGTCCGGGCAACCGGTTCTGGCCCGCCCTGCACCGGGGCGGGTTCACCCCGCGTCTGCTGCACCCCAGCGAGCAGGACCTGCTGCCCGCACTCGGCCTCGGGATCACCAACATGGTGGCCCGCGCCAGTGCCCGCGCCGACGAGCTGACCGCCGCCGAACTGGTCGACGGCGCGGCGACGCTCACCGCGAAGGTCGAGCGGTACCGGCCGCGCTGGGTGGCGGTGGTCGGCGTGACCGCGTACCGGATCGGGTTCACCCGGCCGAAGGCCGGCTTCGGGCCGCAGCCCGAGACACTCGGGCCGGCCCGGCTGTGGGTGCTGCCCAACCCGAGCGGCCTGAACGCCCACTTCACCCCGGAGACGCTCGGCGCCGCGTTCGCCGAGCTGCGTGCCGCGGTCGCCGCGGGTTAGAGCCCCGGTCGCCGCGAGCTAGGGCTGCGGCCGTCCGGGTCGCCACGGCCCGGCCGCTGGGTGCCCGTCCACCCGGTCGGTGCCGATCCACGCCCGCCGGCGCCGGGATTGAGGCCTCGCGCGCCGCTAGTTGGCTGCCGCCGGGGGCATGGCCTCGTGGGCGACGTAGGTGCCCATCGGCACAGTGGTCACCACCGGCTCCGGCTGCTCCGCCTCGGCATGAGGCGCGGGCGAGTCGGTGACCGCGAACTGGGTGCGGTACAGCTCGGCGTACAGGCCGCCGACGGCCACCAGCTCGTCGTGCCGGCCGCGCTCCACGATCCGCCCCTCGTCGAGCACGAGGATCTGGTCCGCGTCGCGCACCGTCGAGAGCCGGTGCGCGATCACCAGCGCGGTACGGCCGGTCAGCGCCACCGACAGCGCCCGCTGCACCGCTGCCTCGCTCTCCGAGTCCAGGTGGGCGGTGGCCTCGTCCAGGATCACTATCGACGGGGCCTTGAGCAGCAACCGGGCGATGGCGATGCGCTGCTTCTCGCCGCCGGAGAAACGGTAGCCGCGCTCGCCGACCGTCGTGTCGAGCCCGTCCGGCAGCGCCCGGACCAGGTCGGCCACCTGCGCGCCGGCCAGGGCGGCCCAGATCTCGTCGTCGGTGGCGTCGGGCTTGGCGTACCGCAGGTTCTCGCGGATGGTCTCGTGGAACAGGTGCGAGTCCTGGGTGACCACGCCGATCTCGTCGCGCAGCGAGGCGAGCGTCGCGTCCCGCACGTCGACGCCGCCGACCAGCACCTGGCCCTCGCTGACGTCGTAGATCCGGGAGATCAGCATGGACAGCGTCGACTTGCCGGCGCCGGAGGGGCCGACCAGGGCCACCATCTGCCCGGGCTCGACGGCGAACGAGACGCCCTTGAGCACCGGCTCGTTCACCGTACGGTCGAGGGTCGAGACCTCTTCCAGCGACGCGAGCGACACCTCGGCGGCGCTCGGGTAGCGGAAGCGCACGTCGCGGAACTCGACCCGGCCGCTGCCGCGCGGCACCGGCACCGCGTCGGGCTTCTCCGCGATGCCCGGACGCAGGTCGAGCACCTCGAAGACGCGGTCGAACGACACGAGCGCGCTCATCACGTCGACCCGGACGTTGGAGAGTGCGGTGAGCGGGCCGTAGAGGCGGGTCAGCAGCAGCGCCAGCTTGACGACGGTGCCGGCGCTGACCGCACCGGTGACCGCCAGCCAGCCGCCCACCCCGTAGGTGAGCGCCTGGGCCAGCGACGCGACGAGCAGCATCGCCACGAAGAACGTCCGCGAGTACATCGCGGACTGGATGCCGATGTCGCGCACCCGCTCGGCCCGGCGGGCGAACCGGTCGGCCTCGACCTCCGGCGCACCGAACAGCTTGACCAGCAGCGCTCCGGCCACGCCGAACCGCTCGGTCATGGTCGCGTTCATCTTCGCGTCGAGGTTGTACGACTCGCGGGTGATCTCGGCCAGGCGCCGGCCCACCCGGCGGGCCGGGATGATGAAGATCGGCAGCAGCACCAGCGCCAGCACGGTGATCTGCCAGGACAGCACGAGCATCGCGCCGGCGGTGAGCACGAGCTGGATGACGTTGCTGACCACCCCGGACAGCGTCGAGGTGAACGCCCGCTGCGCGCCGAGCACGTCGTTGTTGAGCCGGCTCACCAGCGCGCCGGTCTGCGTGCGGGTGAAGAACTGCAGCGGCATCCGCTGGACGTGGTCGTAGACCCGGGTGCGCAGGTCGAGGATGATGCCCTCGCCGATGCGGGCCGAATACCACCGCTGGACCAGGGAGAACAGGGCATCGGCCACGGCGAGCGCGGCGATGATCAGGGCGAGCCGGACCACAGTCGTGCGGGCGTCCGGACCGCCGCCGGCGATCGCGTCGATGACGTCGCCGGCGAGCAGCGGCGTGGCCACGCCGATCACCGCGGCGATGATCACGGTGATCAGGAAGACGACGATGTCACGCCGGTAGGGCCGGGCGAACGCGACGATCCGCCGGGCCGTGCCGCGCTTGAGCTCGTGGGCGGAGACCTCGTCCCGGTTGCGCAGCGACCGGAGCATGCTCCAGCCGCCCATGCCGCCGCCGGCCATCGGGTGGGACACTCGTCACCTCCAGGTCGTCAGGCAGCATGAATCGTCGGAGTCCATTCTCCAGACGCCTGTGACAACCTCGCGAGTAACCCAGATCTTCCCGAACGGTCCTTACGAAATCGCGCTCCGGGCCGGTTACTCGCCCCGGCCGGCCAGATCCCGGATACGCCGGGTCTGCGCCTCCCGCTCGGCGCGCTGCTGCTCGGCGTGCGTACGGTCGGCCGCGCCCGCCAGGAGCGCCTTGATCTCGACGATCGCGTCCCGGTTGTTGGCGAGGAGCCCGGCCGACAGGTCACGCACCGCGGCGTCCAGCTCGTCGTTCGGCACCACGAGCGTGGCCAGGCCGATCCGGTCCGCCTCGGTGGCGTCCATCCGGCGGCCGGTGGCGCAGATCTCCAGGGCGCGCGAATAGCCGACCAGCTCGACCAGGCGGCGCGTGCCGGCCAGATCGGGCACCAGGCCGAGTGTCACCTCGGCCATCGAGAGCCTGGCGTCGGCGGCGAGCACACGCATGTCGCAGGCGAGCGCGAGCTGGAAGCCGGCGCCGATGGCGTGGCCCTGCACCGCGGCGATCGACACCACGTCCGGCCGGTGCAGCCAGGTGAAGCCGCCCTGGTACTCGGCGATCCGGTCGGCGCACTCCGCCTCCGGGAGCGCGGCCAGCTCGGCGAAGGAGCCCGGCCCGGTGGCACCGGCGACCGCCAGGTCCAGGCCCGCGGAGAAGGCGCGCCCCTCGCCGCGTACGACGACGACGCGGACGTCGCCGGGCAGGTCGCGGGAGAAGTCGCTCATCGCCCGCCACATCGCCGGGGTCTGGGCGTTGAGCACGTCGGGCCGGCACAACGTCACCGTCGCAACCGGCCCGTCGCAGTCGAAGCGCACTCCGGTCGTCTCGGCGGTCACCGGACGCCCCGGAACACTGCGCTGATGGACGACGCTGGGCGGCGGGTCACGCCTTCTTCCGGCGCCGGGCGCCGCCGCGCTGCCGCAGCTGCACGCCGGATTCGGTGAGCACACGGTGGATGAACCCGTAGGAACGGCCGGTAGAGGCCGCCAGAGCACGGATGCTCTCACCCCCGGTGTACCGCTTTACCAGGTCTTTGGCGAGCGTCTGACGCTCGGCCCCGACGATCCGGCGACCCTTCTCAGTGCTGGTGGCTGTGCCGGTGGCTGCCATGCTGATCCCTCACGTCCCAGACTGTGCGGTTCGGATACGGTCCCACCTATTAGACCGCCTCGGACGATCATGCGCCAGATATCAACTATTCGCCAACCGACACGCTACGCAATGTCAGCTTCCCGATAGAGTGATCCTTCCGACCGGCTGATCCGTACCGCCCCGCCGGACGAGCGCATCCTCCCCCATGATCGACACCACCTCCCCGAAGTGGCTGCATCACCGTGCTCCGGACACCTCCACTTCGGCGAACTGGTGTGGATCATGCGATGGCCGGTGCGGCGGGCCGTATCGTGCCCGGGGTGATTGACGTGATCACGGCCGCGGCGGGTGCCGCCGGTGTCTTCGCCGCCACCAATCTCGACGACATCGTCGTGCTCACGGTGCTGTTCGTGGCCCTCCGGCACACCGGACGCCCCCGGCCCTGGCAGATCGTCGCCGGGCAGTACGCGGGCATCGGCGCGCTCGTCGCGGTCGCGGTGGTGGCCGCCGCCGGGCTGCTCGTGGTGCCGGACCCGTGGCCCGGCCTGCTCGGCCTGCTGCCGATCGCGCTCGGCGTACGCGCGCTGATGTCCCGTGGCGACGACGACGAGCCGCCGGCGGTGGTCGGCAGCCTGCTCGGCGTCGCCGGGGTGACCGTGGCGAACGGAGCCGACAACATCGCCGTCTACGTGCCGGTGTTCCGCTCCCTCGACCCGGCCACCGGCCTGGTCTGGCTGCTGGTGTTCGCGCTACTGGTGGCCGTGTGGTGCGCGGTCGCCGCCGCGCTCGGCGGGCACCCCCGGGTGGTGGCCCTGGTCGGCCGCGCCGGCCACTGGCTGGTGCCGGTGATCTTCATAGTCATCGGCGCGACCATCCTGCTCACCTCCGGCGCCCTCCCCCACCTGGCCGATCTCCTGACCTGACCGACCCGACCCGCCCCGACCCGGCCCACGGGGAAAAGAGGGCGGGTCAGGCCAGCTCGACCAGCTCCAGCAGGTCGTCGGACCAGGCGTCCTCGTCGCCGTCGGGCAGCAGGATGGCGCGGTCCGGCTTGAGCGCGCTGACCGCGCCCGGGTCGTGCGTGACCAGCACGATCGCGCCCGGGTAGCGGGCGATCGCGTCGAGCACCTGCTCGCGGCTGACCGGGTCGAGGTTGTTCGTCGGCTCGTCCAGCAGCAGCACGTTGGCGCCGGAGCAGACCAGCGTGGCCAGCGCCAGCCGGGTCTTCTCGCCGCCGGAGAGCACGCCGGCCGGCTTGTCCACGTCCTCGCCGGAGAAGAGGAACGCGCCGAGGATCTTGCGCAGGTCGGTGTCGGTCTGGTCGGACGCGGCGCTGCGCATGTGCTCCAGGATCGTCCGGTCCACGTCGAGCGTCTCGTGCTCCTGGGCGTAGTAGCCCAGCCGCAGCCCGTGCCCGGGGCGTACCTCGCCGGTGTCCGGCTCCAGCAGCCCGCCGAGCATCCGCAGCAGCGTGGTCTTGCCGGCGCCGTTGAGGCCGAGGATGGCCACCCGGGAACCTCGGTCCACCGCCACGTTGACGTCGGTGAAGATCTCCAGCGACCCGTACGACTTGGACAGGCCGGTGGCGGTCAGCGGCGTCTTGCCGCACGGGGCGGGGCTCGGGAACCGTACCTTGGCGACCTTGTCCGCGACGCGGACCTCGTCCAGGCCGGAGAGCAGGCGCTCGGCGCGCCGGGCCATGTTCTGGGCGGCGACGGTCTTGGTGGCCTTGGCCCGCATCTTGTCCGCCTGCGCCATCAGCGCGCCGGCCTTCTTCTCGGCGTTTGCGCGCTCCCGGCGGCGGCGCCGCTCGTCGGTCTCCCGCGCCTCCAGGTACGCCTTCCAGCCCAGGTTGTACGTGTCGACCACGGACCGGGTGGCGTCCAGGAACCAGACCTTGTTGACCACCGCCTCCAGCAGCGAGGCGTCGTGGGAGATCACGATCAGGCCGCCCTTGTGGTTGGCGAGGAAGCCGCGCAGCCAGGTGATCGAGTCGGCGTCGAGGTGGTTCGTGGGCTCGTCGAGCAGCAGGATGCCGCCGCCGTTCTCGCCGGCGTCGCGGAACAGGATCCGGGCCAGCTCGATGCGGCGGCGCTGACCGCCGGAGAGCGTGCCGATGGTCTGCGCCAGGGCGCGGTCGGGCAGGCCGAGGTTGGCGCAGATGCGGGCGGCCTCGGCTTCGGCCGCGTAGCCGCCGAGCGAGGCGAACTGGTCCTCCAGCGCGCCGTAGCGGCGGACCAGCCGCTCGTCGTCGGCGCCTTCGGCGAGCTTGTTCTCCAGTTCCTTCATCTGCGCCATGAGCACGTCCAGACCGCGGGCGGAGAGCACCCGGTCCCGTCCGGTGACGTCCAGGTCGCCGGTGCGCGGGTCCTGCGGCAGGTAGCCGATGGCGCTGCGCCGGTCGATCTGGCCGCCGTACGGCTGTCCCTCGCCGGCGAGCACCTTGAGCGTGGTGGTCTTGCCGGCGCCGTTGCGCCCGACCAGGCCGATCCGGTCCCCCGGCTGCACCCGCAGGGTGGTGTCGGACAGCAGGATCCGGGAACCGGCGCGCAGTTCCAGGCCGGTGGCAGTGATCATCTCGGAGTACTCGCTCTCGGGTCCGGAAGGGCTGACTCAGGGCACGCGAAAGCGCCGGCGGGTGGTGTTTTCCCGTCGGCGCGGGGCGGTTCAGCCTTCGCAGCGCAGCACGGGGGCAAGTGTACCGGTCCCCGCGGGCCCTCTCCGCCGGATTACCGTGCAAGATCATCGGGTACCGAAACCGCCGTCCGGACCCGGTCCGGTACCGCAACCATCACAAACGGACACATCGGTGATCGGGGTCAACATGGAGCTGAACGAGAACGCGCGGGTCGACACCAGCCAGGTGGACGACCGGCGAGGGTCCGGCGGAGGCGGCGGGATGGGCATTCCGATCCCGATCGGCGGCGGCCGGGGCGGGATCGTGGGCATCATCATTGCCGTGCTCGTCGCCCTGGTGGGCGGCGGCTTCGGCCTCAACGCCGCCACCAACGGCGGCGGCTCCGAGCAGGGCGACAACACCTCGCTGGAGCAGAAGTGCTCGGCGCAGGACGCGCTGGAGCAGCTCGACTGCCGCAACACTCTCTACGTCAACTCGATCCAGGCGTACTGGCGTACCGCGATGCCGGAGGCGTTCGGCGAGCAGTACAAGCCGTCGAAGACGGTGTTCTTCAGCCAGAACGTCAGCACCGCCTGCGGCGCCGCCGACTCCGGCGTGGGCCCGTTCTACTGCCCGGCCGACGACCAGGTCTACATCGACCTCACGTTCTACCGGCTGCTGGCCGACCAGCTCGGCGCCAAGGGCGAGTTCGCCCAGCCGTACGTGCTGGCCCACGAGTACGGCCACCACGTGCAGGACCTGCTCGGCACCGAGGCGCAGATGCGCCGCCAGCAGGAGCGTGACCCGCAGAGCGCGAACGCGCTGTCGGTGAAGCTGGAGCTGCAGGCCGACTGCTACGCCGGCGCGTGGGCGAAGAACGCCACCGGCACCGCCGACGAGCGCGGGCAGAAAATCTTCAAGAGCATCACCGAGGAGGACATCTCCCAGGCCATCGACGCCGCCGAGAAGATCGGCGACGACGCGATCCAGGAGCGTTCCGGTCGGCCGGTGAACCCGGACGAGTTCACCCACGGCAGCTCGGAGCAGCGCAAGCAGTGGTTCACCAAGGGCTTCACCACCGGTGACCCGAAGTCCTGCGACACCTTCGGCGCCGGGGCCTGATCCCCGCTCGGCGCATCGGCCCGCACCGCCACGGACGGCGGTGCGGGCCGATGTCGTTTCCGGGACCGGTCAGGCCGGCAGTGTCACCTGAGCCGGAGTGGACCGGTTGACGGTCGTCCCGTCACCGAGCTGGCCTCCGCTGTTGTCGCCCCAGCACCACAGGCCGGCGTCGGTACGGATCGCGCAGCCGTGGTCGGTGACCGCGAGCCCGCCGGTCCAGCTGGTGGCGGTGCCGACCTGCGCGGGCGCGGACCGGTGGGTGGTGCTGCCGTCGCCCACCTGGCCGGCCGAGTTCTTGCCCCAGCACCACAGGCTGCCGTCGGTACGCGACGCGCAGGACGTGTCGCTGCTCGCGGCGATCCGGTTCCACGTGGTGGCGGTGCCGATCTGCACCGGCGCGGTCCGGTACGAGCCGCTCACGCCGAGCTGGCCGTATCCGTTCTCACCCCAGCACCACAGCCCGCCGGCGCGGACCCCGCAGGTGTGCGCGTACCCGGCCGCGACGCCGGTCCACCCGGTCGCGGTGCCGACCTGCGCGGGCGCGGTCTGCGGCGTCAGGTTGCCGAGCCCGAGCTGGCCGTCCGAGCTGGCCCCCCAGCACCAGAGCGTGCCGCCGGTCCGGATACCGCAGGTGTGCCCGTAGCCGGTCGAGACGCTCACCCAGTCGGTGGCCGTGCCGACCTGCAGCGGGGTGTTCGCGACGTACGGCGAGGCGCCGACGCCCAGCTGGGTGGTCCGGTTGAAGCCCCAGCACCAGAGCGTGCCGTCGGTGCGTATCGCGCAGGTGTGCTGGGGGCCGGCGTCGACCCGGGCCCAGGTGGTCGCGGTGCCGACCTGCACCGGGGCGCTGCGGCTGGTGGTGCTCCCGTCGCCGAGCTGGCCCCGGAAGTTCGAGCCCCAGCACCACAGCGTCCCGTCCGTGCGGACCGCGCAGGTGTGCCCGGTGCCGGCGTCGACGTTCGTCCAGGTGGCGGTGCCGACCCGCGTCGGGGCGCTGCGGTTCGTGGTGGTCCCGTCGCCGAGCTGACCGCCGTAGTTCGAGCCCCAGCACCACAGTCCCCCGTCGGTGCTGATCGCGCACGTGTGCGCGCCGCCCGCGGTGACGCTGCTGACGGTGGGCGCGGCGAGCGCGGCGCGCTGCGCCGGGCCCGCGTTCGCCGTACCGGCGGTGAGGGTGGCGGTGAGCACGAGGCTTCCGGCGCTCATTGCCGCCGCCGCGACGAGGAGTCTCGTCGCACGGCGCCACCGGGCTCGCAGCCGGCCGTCCTGATATCCGCTCATGAAGTTGTTGTCTCCCAACGATGTCGGCGCGTGATGGCGGAGGCGAAGCTGCCCCTGCGGGTCGCCCGGAGACCCGCCGCTTCGTGACACCGACGATAGGCATCGAGTCGATTCGATGCACCATCGAGGAGCGGGATTGCGCCGTATTGAGGTGATCTTTCCTGTTCAGCGGACCAGGATGTGGACCGCCCGGGCGGCCGCGACGGCGGCCACCAGCACCGCGTGCCGGGGCTCCGGCACGTCGAGCAGGCGCG
>NZ_JAGPXV010000199.1:0-9079 GCF_018070405.1 Micromonospora sp. D75 | reverse complement strand
AACCAGAGCGCGCCGTCGACACCCCGGGTGATGCCGACCGGCCCGGCCGCCTCGGTGGGCAGCGGATGCAGCGTCACCGATCCGTCCAGGTCGATCCGGGCGATCGCGTTCGCCTGGTTGAGCGTGAGCCAGAGCGCGTCGTCCGGGCCGGCCGCGAGCATCGACGGGAAGCCCTTCTCGACCGGCAGCGGGACGGACGTCACCTCCCCGTCGACGCTCACCCGGCCGGCCGTGTCGTCGTTCATGCCGGCGTACCAGAGCGCGCCGTCCGGGCCCACCGCCAGCCCGCACGGGCCGCAGCCGGCCGGCAGCGCCACCGAGCCGGTCTCGCCGTCGACGGTGATCCGGCCGAGCCGGTCGTCGCCCGAGCGGGTGTACCAGAGCGCGCCGTCGGGGCCGCCGACGATGATCAGCGGTCGGCTGCCGGGTGGGTCGTCGCGGTAGGTCCGCACCTCACCGTCGGGGCCGAGCCGGGCGACGCCGCCGGAGCCGGCCAGCGCCAGCCAGAGCGCGCCGTCGGACCCGACCGTGATCGAGTACGGGCCGGAGCCCGGCCCGGTGAGCGGGATCTCGCGGATGGCAGGCTGTGTCATGGCGTGGCCTTTCGTCGGGTTTTGCCCAGCCTCGCGGGCGCTCCGGCACACCGGCAACACGAATAAAACGGGCCTTCCGGACGGGATTGCCAGCCTGCTGACAGGTTCGCCACGGGTTGCCCTCAGTTCCGGGGCTCACTGTCGGTGACGTCATCGCACCACCACCGAACAGGAGAATCGCATGATCCGCACGATGTCGAAGAAGCACCTGCTGGCCGGCCTGGCCGCTGCCGGCGTGCTCGGCGTCGGGATCGCCGCCCCGACGGTGGCGCTCGCCGACGACAAGAACCCGAAGCCGTCCTCGAGCGCCAGCAGCACCGACCAGGGTGACGAACGCCGCCAGAAGCACGCCGACCGGCAGGCCGAGTTCGCCGAGGCGCTCGCCAAGGAGCTGGGCGTGTCGACCGACAAGGTCACCGCGGCGCTGGAGAAGCTGCACGAGCAGCGGCAGGGCGACCGCCCGGAGCGGCCGGAGCGGCCGTCGACCGAGGACCGGCAGGCCGCGCTGAAGGAGCGCCTGGACCAGGCCGTCACCGACGGCAAGCTCACCCAGGAGCAGGCCGACGCGGTGCTCAAGGCCGCCGAGGCGGGCGTGTTCCCGGGTGGCCCCGGCCACGACGGCAAGGGCGGCCCGCACGGCGAGCGCGGCAAGGGCGGCCCGGACGGCAAGTGACCGCACGGCCACGCCGTTTCCCGCCGGCCGGCCCTCCTCGTGACCGGCGCCGGCGAGGCCACCGCCTGACACCAGGCGGGCGGGACAGAGGCGCCGCACCGGGACTCCCCGGTGCGGCGCCGGTCGCCGTCCCCGTGACACCGCAGCCGGCGGCACGGGGACGGCAGTAAATCAGCGAGCGGTCGCGTACGCGGCGCAGCCGATCAGTTCGAGGGAGACCTGGAGTCGCTCGAGGCTGATGTTCTTGGCGATGGTGTCCTCCGGGGTGTGGTACGGCGGCTCCAGCAGCGCCGGGCTCGTCTCACCCCGCCAGGAGAAGTTGGCGCTGGCGATGCCGACCTCCTGGAAGGACTGGTGGTCGCTGGAGCCGCGCTGCGTCACCGGCGACATCCGCGGGTCGTAGCCGAGGCGTACACCGGCGGCGGCCACCTCGTCGGTGGCCCGGTTGGACTGGCCGGTGAAGGACAGCAGCCAGTAGAGGGTGGCCGGGTCCCAGCTCGTGGCGACCATGTCGTTCTGGTACACCGCCAGGAAGCGGTCCCGCTCGGCCTGCGGGAGCTGCCGGACGTGGTGACGCGAGCCGAGCAGGCCCTGCTCCTCCGAGCCCCACAGCGCGAACCGCAGGGTGGCGTCGACCGGGATCGCCTTCATCACCCGGGCCAGTTCGAGGCAGAGCACCGTGCCGGAACCGTCGTCGTTGGCGCCGGGGGCGCCGATGACAGTGTCGTAGTGGGCGCTGACCATGACGACCGGCCCGTTCGCGCCGGACCGCCCGACCCGCTCCGCGATGACGTTGTGGGACGTCAGGTTGCGGTGCGCGACGGTGGAGATCGTGAGCGTGAGCCGCCCGGCCGCGAGCAGGGCACGCAGCCGCTCCTTCTGCGCCTGCGCGACGCCGACCACCGGGATCGGCACCGGCGTGCCCGCCGAGCCCGGCAGGGTCGGCGAGAACGCGCTGCTGCGCCGGGGCGGCACCCCGTCGGCGGCGAGGAACACCACGGCGGCCGCGCCGCGCGCCACAGCGGTGGCGACCAACTGCTCGCGCCGGGCCGCCACGTAGTCGACGAGCACGATCTGGCCGGTGACGCTCGCCGGGTAGTTCTCTTCAGCACCCGCGCCCACGTCCACCACGTCACCCTGGACTGTGGTGTCCAGCGCGGCCTGCGGGGAGGCGCCGGCCTGCCAGTTCAGGTCGGTGGGCAGCCCGGCCGGCGAGGCGAGCTGGGCGAGGAACTTGTCCGCCACCGCGAACGGCTCCAGCCGAACCTGGTAGCCGAGGCGGTCGAGCTGCTTGGCGATGTAGTCGGCGGCACGCCGCTCCGAGGCGGTCCCGCCGATACGCGGCCCGATCTCCTCGCTGAGGACGCGCAGGTGCGCCAGCGCCCGCTCGGCCGAGACCTGGGCGATGATCTTGCGATCGTCCGACGTGAGCGCCGGCTTCCGGCTCGATCCGGGGCGCTTGTCGTCGGCCGCCCAGGCCGGCGCGGGCAGGGCCACGGTGGCGGCGCCACCGAGAGCGATGGTCAGCATGCGGCGTCGGTTCACAGTGGATCCGGTGATGTCCGTGGCGGGGGAAGAGGGGTGGCCGTCGTTGGTCATACGCTTCTCCTGACTGTGCGAGCCGGCCGGCGTTGGCCGTCCGACTCGGAGGATCTTGAACATAACCCGAGGTAAGGGGCGCATCCAAGATCCTCTCCGGCGATCACCGGACCCGACATCGACCGGTCTCTCGCCCGCCGTCGCTCCACGGTGGCCGGCCGCCACGGGTGGACGGACCGGGGTCAGCCGCCGGCCGGCGGGGTGAAGACGCCGAGCAGGTTGCCCGACGGGTCGCGCAACAGGGCCCGCACCAGACCGGCCGGCGTGGTCACCGGCCCCGTCACCACGACGCCGCCGGTCGCCTCGGCCCGGCGGCAGATCTCCGCGACGTCCGCCACCTCGGCGTAGAAGATCGCGTAGTTGCCGGCGTCGGTGCCCCGGATCGCGCCGCCGATCCCCCGCTCACCGCCAGCGGTCGTCTGCCGGTACGACCCGGCCGGGCCGCCCTGCTCCTCGAAACTCCAGCCGAACAGGTCGGCGTAGAACCGCTGCGCCTCGTCCGGGCGGTCGGAGCTGATCTCGAACCAGGTCACGGGCGTGCTGGACATGCTTCCTCCTGAGGTTCGCGCCGGCGGTCGGCCGGCGTCGTCAGGAATCAGCGTGGTACCGGGACACGACAGCGTCCTGTCGGTGTTTCCACAGGGATCAGACCAGCGTGAGCGGGCGCACCCGGTCGACCGGCACATCGAGGTCGTCAGCACACCACTCCCGGGTCACCGGCTCGGCGAGCGGGCGCACCGAGCGGATCCGGTCGGTGCGAAAGCAGCGCACACCGTCGCGCAGCCGGCACCAGGCGACCAGATACCAGTGCACCGAGTTGCCCAGGTAGGCCAGCGGCTCCACGTCACGTGCCGAATCGGCGCCGTCGCGGTCGGCGTACCGCAGGCGCAGCACCCGCCCGGCGGCGACCGCGTCGGCGACGACGGCCGGGACGGGCGTGCCCGGCCCGTCGCCCACCAGGTGCACCCGGCCGGCGAGCCGGTGCGCCTCGGCCACCGCGGCCGGTGGCATCACCGCGACCAGCTTGCGCAGCGCGGCGCCGGCCGCCGCGGCGAACGGGGAGCCGCCGAGCCGGTGCAGCGCGACGGCCATCGCCACCGCCTCGGCCGCCGTCAGGTTGACCGGCGGGAGCGTGCGCGCCCGGTCGACGACGTAGCCGCCGGTGCGGCCCGGCTCGGCCCAGATCGGCACGCCCGCGCCCTGCAACGCGGAGATGTCCCGCTCGACGGTGCGGGTGCTGACCTCGAAGCGGCGGGCCAGCCAGCTCGCGCTGCGCGGGCGCGGCGACACCGCCCGCAGCTCCTCGACCAGGGCGTAGAGGCGATCGGTGCGGTTCACCCCCGGACGCTAACCCGGGGGTACGACACCGCTCAGGCGATGCAGGCGCAGACGATCAGCGCGGCGCCGAAGTGGGTGGCGGCGCTGACCTTGGCGGCCGGGTGCGGCTCCTCGGCGGCGATGACGTCGCCCAGCCGACCCGGGGTGAGCAGGTCCAGCACCAGGAACGCCAGCGCCATCACCAGCAGGCCGACCAGCCCGAAGACCACAGTGGAGGCGAGCCCCTTGGTGAACGAGCTGTAGCTGGTCAGCACGGCGGTGAAGACGATGCCGGCGATGCCGAGCTGGTTCGCGGCGAGCAGCAGCGCGGCGTTGCCGTTGCGGCGTACCCAGATCAGCTCCCGCAGCTTGCCCGGGGTGAGCACATCCACGAGCAGGAATCCGGCGGCCATCAGCGCCACCCCGACGATCCCGAACACGATGCTCTGCCACGCCCCGTCGAGCAGGTCTCCCAGCACCCAACGCCTCCCCGGCTCACCCGCCCGGCGAAGGTGCCGGGACGGTGCCGCAGACGATAGCGGCACCGCGCCAGGATGATCTAGAGAGACAGGTAGCGCTGCCGCTCGTACGGGGTGACCTCGCGGCGGTACTGCTCCCACTCCGCCCGCTTGTTGCGCAGGAAGAAGTCGAAGACGTGCTCACCGAGCACCTCGGCGACCAGTTCGGAGCCGGCCATCACGTCGATCGCCTCGGCCAGGTTCTCCGGCAGCGCCTCGTAGCCCATGGCGCGGCGCTCCGCGCTGCTCAGCGACCAGACGTCGTCCTCGGCGCCCGGCGGCAGCTCGTACCCCTCCTCGATGCCCTTGAGGCCGGCGCCGAGCATCACCGCGAACGCCAGGTAGGGGTTGGTCGCGGAGTCCAGCGAGCGGACCTCGACCCGGGCCGAGTTCGGCTTGCCGTACGCGGGCACCCGCACCAGCGCGGACCGGTTCAGGTGACCCCAGCAGACGTACGCGGGGCTCTCGGTGATCCGGTCCGGCAGCGCCTGCGGGAACAGCCGCTTGTACGAGTTGACCCACTGGTTCGTCACCGCGGTGTACTCCCGCGCGTGGGTGAGCAGCCCGGCGATGAACGACTTGGCGACCTTCGACAGCTTCATCGGGTCACCGGCGTCGTGGAACGCGTTGCGCTCCCCCTCGAACAGCGACAGGTGGGTGTGCATGCCGTTGCCGGGCTGGTCGGTGAACGGCTTCGGCATGAAGCTGGCCTGCACGCCGGTGGAGAGCGCGACCTCCTTCACCACGTGCCGGAAGGTCATGATGTTGTCGGCGGTGGTGAGCGCGTCGGCGTAGCGCAGGTCGATCTCCTGCTGGCCGGGGGCGACCTCGTGATGGCTGTACTCCACCGAGATGCCGATCCGCTCCAGCGCCAGCACCGCCTGGCGGCGGAAGTCCCGCGCGACGGCGTGCGTGGTGTGCTCGAAGTAGCCGCCGGTGTCCACCGGGATCGGCACCGAGCCGTCCTGCGGGCCGTTCTCCAGCAGGAAGAACTCGATCTCCGGGTGGGTGTAGAACGTGAAGCCCTTGTCCGCGGCACGGGAGAGCATGCGGCGCAGCACGTGCCTCGGGTCGGCCCAGGACGGGCTGCCGTCGGGCAGCGAGATGTCGCAGAACATCCGGGCGCTCTCGCCGCTGACGCCGCCCTCGAACGGGAAGACCTGGAACGTCGTCGGGTCCGGCATGGCGACCATGTCCGACTCGAAGACCCGGGCGAAGCCCTCGATCGCGGAGCCGTCGAAACCGATGCCCTCGTCGAAGGCCGCCTCCAGCTCCGCCGGGGCCACCGAGACGCTCTTGAGCGTGCCGAGCACATCGGTGAACCACAGCCGGACGAAACGGATGTCCCGCTCTTCCAGCGTACGGAGGACGAACTCCTGCTGACGGTCCACTTCCACCCCTCGTTACACGTACGTCCGCACCGGCGCCGGGCCGGCTCGGCCTGACCGCCCAGTCTCCACCGGGCTCGTTACGCCGACGTTACGCCCTCCCCGGCCGGCCGTCCCGCCGTGTCCGCCGCGCTGGGACGCACGGGCCGGCACGCCTGTCTGCCCCAACCGGTCGGATTCGGCCGGGAGGGCTGGGGGAAGATGAGGACATGCCCACCCTGCGTCTCGCCCTGTGCCAGGTCAACCCGACGGTAGGCGACCTCACCGGCAACGCCGGCCTGGTCCGCGAGTGGACCCGCCAGGCGGCCGGCTCCGGCGCCCAGCTCGTCCTGTTCCCCGAGCTGATGCTGACCGGCTACCCGGTCGAGGACCTGGTCTTCCGCCGCTCGTTCGTGGCCGCGTCCCGGGCCGCGCTGCACCGGCTCGCCGCCGACCTCGCCGCCGACGGCCACGGCGACCTGCCGGTCCTGGTCGGCTACCTGGACGCCGACGGCCCGCCGCAGGTCAGCTCCGACGCGGAGCCGGGCAGGGGCGCCCGCAACGCGGCGGCGCTGCTGCACCGGGGCGAGGTCGTCGCCACCTACTTCAAGCACCACCTGCCCAACTACGGCGTGTTCGACGAGGACCGCTACTTCGTCCCCGGTGACATGCTCACCGTGGTGCGCGTCGGCGGGGTGGACGTGGCGCTGACCATCTGCGAGGACCTGTGGCAGGCCGGTGGGCCGTTCGCGGCGGCGCGGCAGGCCGGCGTCGGGCTGGTGCTGAGCATCAACGGCTCGCCGTACGAGCTGAACAAGGACGACGTGCGGCTGCCGCTGGTGCGCCGGCGCGCCGCCGAGGCCGGGGCCGCGATCGCGTACGTGAACATGGTCGGCGGCCAGGACGAACTGGTCTACGACGGCGACTCGATGATCGTCGCCGCGGACGGCACGCTGCTGGCCCGGGCGCCGCAGTTCGTCGAGCACCTGCTGGTGCACGACCTGGAGCTGCCGGCGGCGGCCGGGACGCCCGGCGAGGCCGGTGGGCTCAGTGACGGCATGCGGGTGGTCCGCGGCGAGGTGGCGACGATCCCGGCCACGCCGCCCGGACCGGCTGCGGACGGCGGGATCATCGAGCCGGTCGCCGACGAGGCCGAGGTGTGGCACGCGCTGGTGCTGGGCCTGCGCGACTACGTCGACAAGAACCGCTTCCCGTCGGTGGTGCTCGGCCTGTCCGGCGGCATCGACTCGGCGGTGGCGGCGGCCATCGCTGTGGACGCGGTCGGCCCGGAGCGGGTCGTCGGCGTCTCGATGCCCAGTCAGCACTCCTCCGAGCACTCCCGCACCGACGCGGAGGACCTGGCCAAGCGCACCGGCCTGGACTACCGGGTCGAGCCGATCCAGCCGATGGTGGACACGTTCCTGGCGAACATGTCGCTGTCCGGGGTGGCGGTGGAGAACCTCCAGGCCCGGGTACGCGGCGTGATCCTCATGGCGCTGTCGAACCAGGAGGGCCACCTGGTGCTCACCACCGGCAACAAGAGTGAGCTGGCGGTGGGCTACTCGACGTTGTACGGCGACTCGGTGGGCGGCTACAACCCGGTCAAGGACGTCTGGAAGACGCTGGTGTGGCGGCTGGCGAAGTGGCGCAACGCCGACGCGGCGCGCCGCGGGCAGACGCCGCCGATCCCGGAGAACTCGATCGGCAAGCCGCCGTCGGCCGAGCTGAGCCCCGGCCAGCTCGACAGCGACACGCTGCCCGACTACGACGTGCTCGACCCGATCCTGATCGGCTACGTCGACGGCGACCTGGGCCGCGACGGCCTGGTCGAGTCCGGCCACGACCCGGCCGTGGTGGACAAGGTGCTGCGGATGGTGGATACCGCCGAGTACAAGCGGCGGCAGTCCGCGCCCGGCACCAAGATCTCCATGAAGGCGTTCGGGCGGGACCGGCGGCTGCCGATCACCAACCGGTGGCGCGAGGACGGCTGACCGCTCCCCGGCCGGGGAGTGACATCCTCCACTCCGATCTGCCCGCGGGCCGTCGCCCGGTGCGACGATCGCGGGGAACCCGGGGACCGCGTGCGCGGCCTCGAGGAAGGAGATTGTCATGGTGGAGTCCACCCCGGCCGAGGTGACGGCGCTCTACGGCGGCCCGGCCACCCGGCGGGTACGCACCCGCGACCTGATCGCCGCCAAGGAGCGCGGCGAGCGCTGGGCGATGCTCACCTCGTACGACCAGTACACCGCCTCGATCTTCGACCAGGCGGGCATCCCGGTGCTGCTGGTCGGCGACTCGGCGGCGAACAACGTGTTCGGCTACGAGACCACGCTGCCGGTGACCGCCGAGGAGCTGCTGCCGCTGGTCCGCGCCGTGGTGCGGGCCACGAAGCAGTCGCTGATCGTCGGCGACCTGCCGTTCGGCTCGTACGAGGAGGGCCCGGCGCAGGCGCTGCGCACCGCGGTGCGGTTCATGAAGGAGGGCGGCTGCCACGCGGTGAAGCTGGAGGGCGGACGGCGCTGCGCGGCCCAGATCGAGGCCATCACCGGCGCCGGCATCCCGGTGATGGCGCACATCGGCTTCACCCCGCAGAGCGAGCACACGCTCGGCGGCTACCGGGTGCAGGGCCGGGGCGAGGCGGCCGAGGAGGTGCTCGCCGACGCGCGGGCGGTGGCCGAGGCGGGCGCGTTCGCGGTGGTGCTGGAGATGGTGCCGGGCGAGGTCGCCAAGCGGGTCACCGCCGAGCTGGCCATCCCCACCGTCGGCATCGGGGCCGGCCCGGACACCGACGGGCAGGTGCTGGTGTGGCAGGACATGGCCGGGCTGCGGACCGGCCGGGCGCCCCGCTTCGTGAAGCGCTACGCCGACCTGGCGGGCGCGCTCACCGACGCCACCCGCCGGTTCGCCGACGAGGTACGCGGCGGCGATTTCCCCGCGGCCGAGCACACCTTCTGAGGGTGTAAGGAAGGGCCCCTCCACTACGCCAGGCGTTAAGAAGGGGCCCTTCCTTAC
>NZ_JAGPXV010000198.1:0-9123 GCF_018070405.1 Micromonospora sp. D75 | reverse complement strand
GCGGTGACCTGGGTGCCGAGTTTCGACGCGGTGCGGGCGACGGTGATGAGGAGGAAGTCGCGGTTGTGTCGTAGGCCGGTGGGCGGCATGGGGGCTCCGTGTGCGTGGTGGCGGGCGGGATGCCGGCGGCCAGGGATTCGATCAGCTGGCGCGGGTCGGCGGACCACTGGTGGCGGGTGACGCGGCGGCGGCCGGGCGTGGGTGGGTGCAGTGCGGTGCGCAGGTCGTCGCGGATGCGGTCGAGGTATCCGGGTGGTAGCGGGAAGCGCCGGGCGATCGTGAGGAGGTCGTCGAACTTGTCGTCGCTCAGGGCGGCGAGTGGTGTCAGTGGTACGAAGACGGCGAGGCGCAGGCAGGCGAGGGCGTAGGTGTCGACGGCGGTGCCTCGGCGGATGCGGGGGGTGGCGAAGCCGGGGTCGCCCAGTGAGGGGGTGAAGTCCTCGTCGGTCAGGTACGCCTGTTCGAAGTCGACGAGCACGATCCGGCCGTCGGGGCGGATCATGATGTTGGCGGTGTGCAGGTCGCCGAAGACCACTCCCCTGGCGTGTATCTGGGCCAGGGCTGCCTGGACCTGGTCGATGACGTCGAGTGCCCAGGTGGTGTAGTCGGTGAGGTCCTGCTCGGTGGGGTCGGGGTGGATGAGTGGGTGCCGCATGGCGAGGTGGTGTTGGAGGGTGTCGCCGTCGACGTGCTCTTCGACCAGGAACTGGTGTTCCCACCAGGTGAGGCGGTCGAGTAGTTGGGGTACGCAGTCGAGGCCGGCGAGGCGCCGCAGCATGGTCTCTTCGCGGCGCAGGCGGGTGAGCGCGTCGGTTCCGGCGCCGTCGAGTCCGGCGTGCGGGCGGGCTTCGCGCAGGACGACGGTGCGGCCGTCGCGCAGGTCGGTGGCGCGGTAGACGCCGCCGGCGTTGGAGTGGTGCAGGGCTTCCTCGATGCGGTACGGGGGTTCGTCGTCCGTCTGCGCGTCGACAGCGGCGACGGCGGCGATGTGTTCGGCGACGAAGTCGGGCACGGGGGCCCAGTCGGGCACGGTGAAGACGGGTTCGCGGCGGTCGGGGACGAGGGTTCCGTCGGGGCGTGCGACGGCGGGGACGGGCTGGTCGCCGTCGACGCACCAGAGTTCGGCGAATCCGCCGTAGCGCAGGTAGAGGGGTCCGTCGTGCCAGCGCAGGTCGCTGAGGACGTAGGGGCCGCGGTATCCGGCGAGGCGGGCGCCGAGGTCGTCGAGGACGCGGCGCAGGGCGGTGTCGTCGGCCGGGTAGAGGGCGGCGAGTTTGCCGCTGCCGGCGCGGTGGGCGTACTTCTCGTTGTTGACCAGGGCGAGGCGGCGGCTGCGTTGGAACTTGAAGGCGACCCGGTGGGTCACGCAGTGGTCGCGTACCAGGTCGAGGACGTCGGCGGCGTCGTCGAGGTTCACCGAGACGTGGACTTTCCAGCCCTGCTGGGGCAGCTGGGTGTGCGTGGGGTGCCACATGATCCAGCCGCCGTGTTCGGCGACGCGCCAGCCGTCGGGCGGGGTCTGGTCGGCCAGCGGGAACCGGCTCGCCGTGTCGGCGACGTACGCCGGTGAGTCGACGTGGACCGGGTCGGCGATCAGGAACGCTCCGGGCGTGGGCATGGCAAACCTCGCGGCCGTGACGAATGGGTTGGGTGTCCGGGGCGGTTCGGTGTGTTGCCGTTGTCGCCTGGACTGGTTCCATCGTGGTGGTAGCCGGCCGGTGCTGGCGTCCGGCCGTGGGGCGAGGTTCGGGGTCCGTCCCGGCCCGGTGGTGGGCGTCGGGGGTCCGTCTGGAAGTGGACACCGGATGTCACCCGGTACGGGGACGTCCGGCGGGCCGGTGTGGACCAGAATTTCTCGCGTACGCGGGCTGTTCGCCCGCATTTCCTTCTGTGGAGGTCTGTGATGAGGACCGAGGTCCAGTCGCCGCCGGTGGTGGTGTTCCTGCAGGCGCAGCGGCCGGCGGGGTGGGTGACCGTCGCGCGTGGGGTGCCGTTGGACGGACGGCGGTGTCTGCTGAGGACGGTGGGTGCGGGCCGGGCGCGTTCCGGCGACGCGGTGCGGCTGGTGGGGGTGGCCGGCGGGGACGCGCGGTCGCTCGCTGTCGCCGAGGTGTCGGTGTTGCACCGTGACGGGGCGGACCTGGTGATGGTGTCGCTGGCCGGTGCGACGGTTCCCGGTGGGCACGGCACTGATGCCTTGGCGGTGCGGCGGGTGCTGGCGTTGCTCGCCGACGACGCGGACGGGCGGTGGCGGGTGGCCGCGGACGCGGCGGCGGACGTCGTGGCGCCGGTCGTGCTGGTGGGGGCGGGCCGGGCGGGTGCGCCGGGCCGGACGGCGGTGCCGGTGACCACGCACCGGGTGGGCGCGGCCACGCCGTCGCCGGACGGTGACGGCGGCGGTGACGACGACGGCTCGCCGCTGTCCTGGACGTGCCGGTTGTTCGGCATCGGCTGCCCTACGGAAAACTCCTGATCCGCCGATGACGTCGGTGACCGGTGCGGTGGCGCCGTCCGCCCCGGCGCGGGCGGCGAGGTGGTGGCGTCACGATCTTCTGCTGTTGCCGGTGCTGGGCCTGCTCGACCTGTTCACGGCGTCGTCCGTGGTGATCCAGAGCGAGCCGGTCGGCCCGGCCCGGCAGTGGCTGCAGGTGCTCGCCGCGGTGTTGTCGGTCGGCGCCCTGTGGTGGCGGGCCCGCGCGCCGGTGGCGGTGTTCGCGTTCGAGTGCGTGCATGGCGTGGCGATGTGGTTCCTGCTGCACGACTACCGGCCGTGGGTGGGCCTGATCGTGGCGTTGTACACGGTGGCGGCGTTGCGGCCGCTGGTGGTGTCGGCGGCGGCGTACGCGGCGGCGTGCGCGCGGAGCCTGCTCAGCGCGTTCGACTCGTTCCGGGTGGAGCCGAGTGCGGGCGCGCGGGCCGGGGAGTTCGTGGTGACCGCGTTGATGTTCGCGCTCATCTACGCGGCTGCGTGGGCGGCCGGGTCGGTGGTGCGGCGGCACCGGCGGCGGGTGTCCCAGTTGGAGCGGGAGCGGCGTGTGGCGCGGGCGGAGGCGGTGGCGTTGGAGCGTCGCCGGATCGCCGCGGAGCTGCACGACGTGGTGTCCCACTCGGTGACGGTGATGGTGTTGCAGGCCGCCGGCGCGGCGCGGATCAGCGCGTCCGATCCGGAGCGGACCCGGGAGGCGCTGCTGCACATCCAGCAGGCCGGGCAGCAGGCGATGGCGGAGTTGCGGCGGCTGCTGGCGGTCATGCGGGCCGAGTCGGGGCCGGTGGGCGACGGTGAGCCGGGTCCGCAGCCGCGGCTGGACGACATCGAGGTGCTGCTGACGTCGATGCGGTGCGCGGGGCTGACGGTGACGATGTCGGTGTCCGGGAGTCCCAGGCCGCTGGATCCGAGTATCGAGCTGGCGGCGTACCGGACGGTGCAGGAGAGCCTGACGAACACGCTCAAGCACGTCGGCCGGCGGGCCTGCGCGACTGTTCATTTCGGGTGGCAGGAGCGGGTGCTGTTGCTGCGCGTCGACGACGACGGCTCGGGCCGCGAGGCGGGCGCGGCGGCGGGACTGTCGACCGGTAACGGGCTGGCCAGCCTCGCCGAGCGGCTGGAGCGTGTCGGCGGTCGTCTGGTCGCCGGGCCGCGTGCCGAGGGCGGGTTCCGGGTGAGCGCGACGCTGCCGGTCGCGCAGCACGGCGACCTGGTGGCGGCCTCGGGTGACGGCGGGGCGCCGGCTGTCGGGTGAACGGCGTGTCCGCTGTGCGACATCAGGGTGGCCGCCGCCGCCGGCGTCGATGATCATGTGGTGGGGCCACTGTCCCGGCCGCCGACGACGGGAGCCTTCATGATCCGGGTGCTGCTCGCCGACGACCAGCCGCTCGTACGGGCGGGACTCGCGATGCTGCTCACCAACGAACCTGACATCGAGGTCGTCGCCGAGGCCGACGACGGGGCGCAGGCCGTGGAGGTCAGTCGGCGGCTGCGCCCGGACGTGGTGCTGATGGACGTGCGGATGCCCGGCACCGACGGGTTGGCCGCGACCAGGCTGATGGCCGACGAGCAGCTCATCGACGACCCGCAGCAGCCGGTACGGATCATCATGCTGACCACGTACCACGTGGACGAGGCGGTGCACGCCGCGTTGCGGGCGGGCGCGTCCGGTTTCGTGCTCAAGGACGCCGCGCCCGCCGAGCTGGTGTCGGCGATCCGGGCGGTGGCCGACGGCGAGGCGTGGCTGGATCCGGCGGTGGCCCGGCGGCTGCTCGACGACCTCGCCGCCCGGCCCGACCCTGGACTGCCCACCCCGGTGCAGATGCGCCGGCTCACCCCGCGGGAACGGGAGGTGCTGGTGCTGATGGCGTACGGGATGTCGAACCGGGAGATCGCCGAGCATCTGGTGCTGGGCGACGCGACTGTCAAGACGCACGTCAGCCGGGTGCTGACGAAGCTGGGGCTGCGGGATCGGACGCACGCGGTGGTGGCCGCGTACCAGTGCGGCCTGGTGGAGCCCGGCACGGCGCCGCCGGCCCGGATGGCCGGCCTGTCCCGCTGAGACCGCGGCGCGGCCGGGGTCTCAGCGGGCGCGCCGGTCAGGCGCCGACGTAGTCGGCGAGGTGTTCGCCGGTGAGCGTGGACCGGGCGGCCACGAGATCGGCCGGGGTGCCCTCGAACACGATCCGGCCGCCGTCGTGACCGGCGCCCGGGCCGAGGTCGATGATCCAGTCGGCGTGCGCCATGACCGCCTGGTGGTGTTCGATCACGATGACGGACTTGCCGGCGTCGACGAGCCGGTCGAGCAGGCCGAGCAGCTGGGCGACGTCGGCCAGGTGCAGGCCGGTGGTGGGTTCGTCCAGGACGTACACGCCGCCCTTGTCCCCCATCCGGGTGGCGAGCTTGAGGCGCTGCCGTTCCCCGCCGGACAGCGTGGTCAGCGGCTGGCCGAGCGTGAGGTAGCCGAGGCCGACGTCGGCGAGCCGGTCGAGGATGGTGTGGGCGGCCGGGGTGCGGGCCTCACCGTCGCTGAAGAAGATCTCGGCCTCGTCGACGGACATGGCGAGGACCTGGCTGATGTCGCGGCCGCCGAGGTGGTAGTCGAGCACGGCGGGCTGGAACCGTTTGCCTTCGCAGTCCTCGCAGGTGCTGGCGACGCCGGCCATCATGCCGAGGTCGGTGTAGATGACGCCGGCGCCGTTGCAGGTCGGGCAGGCGCCTTCGGAGTTGGCGCTGAACAGGGCGGGTTTGACGCCGTTGGCCTTGGCGAACGCCTTGCGGATGGGGTCGAGCAGGCCGGTGTAGGTGGCCGGGTTGCTGCGGCGGGAGCCGCGGATGGCGGTCTGGTCGACGCTGACGACGTCGTCGCGTCTGGCCAGTGAGCCGTGGATGAGGCTGCTCTTGCCGGAGCCGGCGACGCCGGTGACCACGACCAGGACACCGAGGGGGATGTCGACGTCGACGTCGCGCAGGTTGTGGGTGCGGGCGCCGCGGATCGGCAGCGCGCCGGTGGGCGTACGCGGCTTGTCCTTGAGGGTTGCGCGGTCGTCGAGGTGGCGGCCGGTGGTGGTGCCGCTGGCGCGCAGGCCGGCGACGGTGCCCTCGTAGCAGATGGTGCCGCCGGCGGTGCCGGCGCCGGGGCCGAGGTCGACGACGTGGTCGGCGATGGCGATGGTTTCGGGTTTGTGTTCGACGACGAGGACGGTGTTGCCCTTGTCGCGCAGTTGCAGCAGGAGGTTGTTCATGCGGGCGATGTCGTGCGGGTGCAGCCCGATGGTGGGTTCGTCGAAGACGTAGGTGACGTCGGTGAGGGACGAGCCGAGGTGGCGGATCATCTTGGTGCGCTGGGCCTCGCCGCCGGAGAGGGTGCCGGCGGGCCGGTCGAGGCTGAGGTAGCCCAGGCCGATCTCGACGAACGAGTCGAGGGTGTCCCCCAGCGCCTTGAGCAGCGGGCCGACGGAGGGTTCGCGCAGGTCGCGTACCCAGGTGGCGAGGTCGCTGATCTGCATGGCGCAGACGTCGGCGATGCTGACGCCGTTGATCTTCGAGGAGCGGGCTTCGGGGGCCAGGCGGGTGCCGTCGCAGTCGGGGCAGGTGGTGAACGTGATGGCGCGTTCGACGAAGGCGCGGATGTGCGGCTGCATGGCGTCGACGTCCTTGGCGAGCATCGACTTGCTGATGGCGGGGATCAGGCCGGTGTAGGTGACGTTGATGCCGTCGACCTTGATCTTGGTGGGTTCCTTGTGGAGCAGGTCGCTCAGTTCCCGCTTGGTGTAGTCGCGGATCGGCTTGTCCGGGTCGAACAGGCCGCTGGAGCGGAAGATGCGGCCGTACCAGCCGTCCATGCTGTAGCCGGGGATGGTGATGGCGCCCTCGTTGAGGGACAACTTCTCGTCGTAGAGGACGGTCAGGTCGAAGTCGGTGACCGCGCCGCGGCCCTCGCAGCGGGGGCACATGCCGCCGAGGCGGTTGAAGGTGCCCTTCCTGGTCTGGGTCTTGCCGGGGCCCCGCTCGACGGTGATCGCGCCGGCGGCGCGTACGGAGGGGACGTTGAACGAGTAGGCGTTGGGCGGGCCGATGTGGGGGTCGCCGAGGCGGCTGAACAGGATGCGCAGCATCGCGTTGACGTCGGTGGCGGTGCCGACGGTGGAGCGTGGGTCCGCGCCCATGCGTTCCTGGTCGACGATGATGGCGGTGGTGAGGCCCTCCAGGACGTCGACCTCGGGCCGGGACAGGGTGGGCATGAACCCCTGGACGAAGGCGCTGTAGGTCTCGTTGATCAGGCGCTGGGACTCGGCGGCGATGGTGCCGAAGACCAGTGAGCTCTTGCCGGAGCCGGACACGCCGGTGAACACCGTGAGGCGGCGTTTGGGCAGCTCGACGTGGACGTCGCGCAGGTTGTTCTCGCGGGCGCCGAGGACGCGGATGACGTCGTGGCTGTCGGCGCGGTGCAGGCCGGTGGTGGCCTCGCTCATGATCTCTCCGTCCGGGTCGGGTGTTCCGGTCGAGCCAGCGTCCGCCGCGGGCGCCGTCAGCGCCGCTCGTTGATGCGGATGAGGTTGCCGGTGGGGTCGCGGAACGCGCAGTCGCGCACGCCGTAGGGCTGTTCGGTGGGTTCCTGGACCACGTCGGCGCCGCTGGCCGCCAGCCGGTCGAACAGGCCGTCGAGGTCGTCGGTGGCGAGGGTGAGCGCGCCGTAGCTGCCCTTGGCGATCAGTTCGAGGACGGTGCGGCGCTCGTCGTCGCTGATGCCGGGGTCGACGGCCGGCGGGTGCAGGACGATGCCGGTCTCGGGCTGGTTCGGTGGGCCGACGGTGAGCCAGCGCATGGTGTCGCCCTGGCCGACGTCGTTGCGCAGTTCGAAGCCGAGGGTGTCGCGGTAGAAGGCGATGGCGGCGTCGGCGTCGGTGTGTGGCAGGAACGTGTAGTGAATGGTGATCGTCATGGTGGTCACGCTAACGGTGGCCGGCCGGTGCGGGCTTCTCGATTCCTGATCGGTCGGGTCGCCTGTTTGGTCAGGCACGGGGGCGGCTCGGCGGTGTCGGGGGCGTGACGGGCGCGGTAGGCGCTGGGCGGTTCGCCGACGAGTTCGGTGAACCGGGTGCTGAAGGTGCCCAGGGACTGACAGCCGACGGCGAAGCAGACATCGGTGACGCTGAGGTCACCACGGCGCAGCAGGGCCATCGCGCGTTCGATGCGGCGGGTCATGAGGTACGAGTACGGGGACTCGCCGTAGGTCTGGCGGAACTGGCGACTGAGATGGCCGGCGGACATGTGCTCGCCGCGGGCGAGGGCTTCGACGTCGAGGGGACTGGCGTACTCGCGGTCGATGCGGTCGCGGACGCGGCGCAGCCGGGTCAGGTCGCGCAGCCGTTGGGCGAACGCGGGGTCGTCGGTGCCCTGGTGCGGTGACACGTCCGCATCCTGCCTGCTGGGCGGTGGTGTCGTCCACCTGTTCGAGCGGCGAGTCGCCGCCCGGGTGCACCTGGGCCGCTGGTGCACCCGGGCGGCGGTCAGCGCAGCCGGCGGGCGGTGAACCGGGTGGGCGGCTCGGCGATGGCGTCCTGGGCGGCGACGAGTTGCAGCTCCCGGGTGCCGGCGTCGAGGGTCGCCTCGAGTACCGCGTAGATCGAGTTTGTGGTGCGTTCCAGCGCGGTCTGTGGTGAGCCGGTGGTGGCCAGGTGCGCCAGGTAGAGGGCGGCGGTGACGTCGCCGCCGCCGTTGGGGGCGATCGGCAGCAGCGGGGTGGTGACGGCCCAGGCGCCCTCGTCGGACACGGCGACGACTTCCAGGTGCCCGGCGGGCAGGTCGCCGTGCAGGACGCTGGTGTCCAGGACGTGCCGGGGGCCGGTGGCGCGGACGGTGTCGACGGCGGCGAGCAGGTCGTCGAGGGTGTCGGTGGTGCGGCCGGCGAGGAACTCCAGCTCGAACTGGTTGGGGGTGACGATGTCGGCGCGGGGGACGACGGTGTCGCGGAGGTACTCGGGGATGCCGGGGCGGACGAACATGCCGCGGCCGACGTCGCCCATGACCGGGTCGCAGCAGTAGAGGGCGGCCGGGTTCGCCGCTTTGACCTGGGCGACGGCGTCGAGGATGACCGCGCCGACGGCGGGGTCGCCCTGGTAGCCGGAGAGCACGGCGTCGGCGGTGCCGAGCACCCCGCGGTCGGCGATGCCGGCGATGACGTCGGCGACGTCGGTGGGGGCGAGCAGGGGGCCGCGCCAGGCGCCGTAGCCGGTGTGGTTGGAGAAGTGCACGGTCAGGACCGGCCAGACCTCGTGTCGGAGGCGTTGCAGCGGGAACACGGCGGCGGAGTTGCCGACGTGGCCGTAGGCGACCGACGACTGGATGGACAGGATCTTCACCTGCTCATGGTCGCATCCCCGGCGAGGGCTGACGGCCCGTGGTGGGGTGATGACGGGCCGGGACCGCGGTGACCGTTCGGCTCAGGGTTTCGACCGCCGGGCGCGGGGCGGGTTTGGGCGCAGCGTGCGGTGGGGGCATGAACGGGCTGTTCTCGCCTTCTGGACGGAGGAAGCAACGATGCTTTCCGCACTCGATCGTCGGCACACCGTCGCGCCGCCGGGGTACAGCCGCTGGCTGATTCCTCCGGCGGCGCTGGCGATCCATCTGTGCAT
>NZ_JAGPXV010000197.1:0-9128 GCF_018070405.1 Micromonospora sp. D75 | reverse complement strand
TACGCGCCGGAGGTCTTCGAGTTCGACGTCGACGGCCTGGCGTACGTCAAGGGCCCCGACGGCGAGCTGCGGCAGGCCCCCGGTGCCCGGGTGGACGTGCCGGAGCACCTGCGCCTCGAGGTGATCGACTCGGCAAAGGAGTGCCCGGGCGAGTGCATCCACGTGGTGCGCGGCAGCGACGGGGTCGAGGTGGCCGGCCCGGAGGCCGACGACTGAGGCCCGGACAGCTGCACGGCGGGCCGGGGACCACACGTCCCCGGCCCGCCGTTCGTCCGCCTCAGAGCAGGGGCCGGCCGACCACCGAGGCGACCAGCCGGGCGAACTCCTCCAGCCGGGCGATCTGCCCCGCCCCGCCGTCGTCGAGGGTCTTGCCGAAACGCAGCGCGTCGTGCCGGGGCGCGCCCGCCACCTCGTCGCTGGGTGGCGCCTCGTCCAGGGAGCTGAGCAGCAGGTACACGTCGATGCTGTCGACCCGTACGGTGCCGTTCTCGGCCCGCATGAGCCGCCGCCGGCAGCCGACCTCGGTGACTGTCGACAGCGGCACCACCCGCAGCGACGAGGTCATCGCGCCGGGCGGCCCCTCCCCCGGTGGCACGTCCTCGCCGTGCCAGAGCACCAGCCGGCTGCCGTCGCAGACGACGACCTCCTGCCACACGCCGTTCACCTCGTTGACGAACCGTTCCAGCGTGAAGCCGAGCACGGAGGCGCCGCGCAGCACGCCGTCGAGCGCCTCCAGCGCGATGTCCGGGTCGCGCAGGTACGCGCGGGCGGCCGACTCCAGGTCGGTGTAGGGCGACCAGTCCGGGAAGACGGCGGGCAGGTCACCGTTGCCGTAACCGGGGTTGCTCACGCCGCCTCCCACCGGGCCGCGCCGCCGTGCTGCCACCGGTCCAGGTCACCGGCACGGGCGCGCCGCCCGACGCGCGCCCCGATCCGCTCGCTCATGCCACCGTCTCCACCCGCTCAGGTGTCGTGCCCACCGGCACACATGATCCGCCCGTACGCGCGCGCCCGCGCGTCGGGGGTCGCGTCGGGGGTCAGGACTCCTGCGGCTCCTGCTCCGCGCGGGCCGCGGCGGCGGCGCGCAGGGCGTCGCGGCGCTGCGCGTACGCCTCGGCGCCCTTGCTGGGCTTGCGGCGGCGCGGCGGCGCGGTGACCCCGGGGGCGAGCTTGCGGGCGGAGACCAGGAACGCGGTGTGGGCGATCATCCGGTGGTCCGGGCGGACCGCCAGCCCTTCGGCGTGCCAGTCGCGCACCAGCGACTCCCAGGCGCGCGGCTCGGTCCAGCCGCCACGCTCGCGCAGCGCCTCGACCAGCTCGGACAGCTGCGGCGTGGTGGCCACGTAGCCGATCAGCACGCCGCCGGGCACCAGCGCCCGCTCGACCATGTCGAGCATCTCCCACGGGGTCAGCATGTCCAGGATGATCCGGTCGAAACCGGTCTCGGCGCAGTCGGCGACGTCGCCGACGTGCAGGTTCCAGGCCGGGTGCGGGCCGTTGAAGAACGCCTCCACGTTGCGGCGGGCGATCTGCGCGAAGTCGTCGCGCAGCTCGAACGAGTGCAGCTCGCCCTCGGTGCCGACGGCCCGCAGCAGCGAGCAGGACAGCGCGCCGGACCCGGCGCCGGCCTCCAGCACCTTGGCGCCGGGGAAGATGTCGCCCATGGCGACGATCTGCGCCGAGTCCTTCGGGTAGATCACCTGGGCGCCCCGCGGCATGGAGAGCACGTAGTCCGACAGCAGCGGCCGCAGCGCCAGGAACGCGGTGCCGCCCCCGGCGGTGGTGACCACGCTGCCGTCGGGCAGGCCGATCAGGGTGTCGTGCTTGAGGATCCCCCGGTGGGTGTGGAACTCCTTGCCGGGCTCCAGCGTCACGGTGTGCATCCGGCCCTTGGGGTCGGTCAGCTGGACCCGGTCGCCCGGCCGGAACGGCCCGCGGTGGACCGGGGGCAACGCCGGGACGGTGGAGATCTCTACGGTCACGTGTTCGTCTTCCGTTTGGGTTCCAGGAGCTGGGCGAGATCCGCGATGTGCAGCACGCCGACCACATCTTCGCCTGCCGTCACGACGTACTGCGCGCCCGGGTGGGTGCGTACGGTCTCCAGGACCCGCTCGCCGTCCGCGCCGACCGGCAGGGCCGGCACCGCGGACAGGTCGCGGGCCACCTCGTCCACCGCGACCCACGGCCTCCGTTCCGGGGGTACGGCGGCGGCGCGCGCCGGGTCGACCACGGCGACGGTACGGCCGGCGGAGTCGACGACGCCCAGCGCCGCGTGCGGGGTGGCCGCCTCGTCGCGGCGGCGCTGGGCCTCGGCCAGCGGCGTGCCGGTGGGCACCGGCAGCAGCGGGCGGGCCAGCCGGGCCAGGTCGACCAGGTGCAGGCGCCGGCCGATACGGGCCAGCCGGATGGACTGGCCGGCGCCGCGCCACAGCGTCAGCGCGACGAGCAGCAGCAGCGGCAGGGCCAGCGGGGCCAGCGCCCGGCGCATGGTGAGCACCACGACCAGCGCCAGCGTGCCCAGCGCGACGGCCCGGCCGACCCAGCCGGCCACCTCGGTGCCGCGGTGCCGGTCGCGGGTGAGCGCCCACACCGCGGCGCGCAGCGCCCGCCCGCCGTCCAGCGGCAGACCGGGCAGGCTGTTGAAGATCGCCACCACGACGTTGCTGACCGCGAGCTGGAAGGCGAGCTGGTGGCCGAGAGTGCCGGCGGGCAACGCGAGGGTGGCGGCGACCGCGCCGGCGCCGAGTACGGCGGACACGGCCGGCCCGGCCAGCGAAATCAGCAGCTCGATCCGCGGCGTGGGTGCGTCGCGGTCCATCTCGGTGTACCCGCCGAGCAGTTCCAGCGTGATCCCGCGCACACCGATGCCGTAGCGGCGGGCGGTCAGCGCGTGGCCCAGCTCGTGCAGCAGCACCGAGCCGAGCAGCGAGACCACGAAGCCGAACCCGACCAGGTAGCCGCCGAGCGGGCCGAGGTCGAGCTGGCGGCGGGCCAGCGCCGCGTACAGCACCGTGACGACGACGGTGAGCAGCAGCATCGAGGCGTCGACGCGCAGCGGCACCCCGAGCACCCGGCCGAGGCTGAGCCCCGGCCGGCGGGATCCTCGGCTCCGCTGCTGCACCGGCCCGATGCTACGTGAGCGTGCGCGGCGGGCCGCCGCGGTCACTGAGAGGGAGATCCGATCATGCTCCGGTGCGGCGACGGTGGCGGTGTCACAGGCGTGGCCTAACCTTCCGGGCATGACGGCGGAACCGATGATCGACAGCCACGGCGACCAGACGGCACCGGCACCGGTCACGGTGCGGGCGTCGCTGTCGCCGTCCCGGGCGGCCGACTTCAAGACCTGCCCGCTGCTCTACCGGTTCCGCAGCATCGACCGGCTGCCCGAGCGGCCGACTGTCGAGCAGGCCCGGGGCACGCTCGTGCACGCCGTGCTGGAGCGGCTGTTCGACCTTCCGGCCGCCGCCCGCACCCCGGAGTCGGCCGGTGATCTGGTCGCGCCGCAGTGGGACCGGCTGGTCACCGAGGAGCCGGAGCTGGCCTCGCTGTTCGCCGACGGCGACACCGCCGGGCCGCAGGAGTTCCTCCGTTCGGCGACGGCGCTGCTGGACGGCTACTTCGCGGTGGAGGACCCGCGCCGGCTGGAGCCGGCCGAGCGCGAGGCGCTGATCTCCGCGGTGGTGGACGACGAGCTGCTCATCCGGGGTTATCTCGACCGGCTCGACGTGGCGCCCGACGGCGCGCTGCGAGTGGTCGACTACAAGACCGGCGGCGCGCCGCGCGAGGCGTTCGAGGCGCGGGCGCTGTTCCAGCTCAAGTTCTACGCCCTGGTGCTGTGGCGCACCCGGGGCGTGGTGCCGCGGGTGCTGCGCCTGCTCTACCTCAAGGACGCCGAGGTCTGCGACTACGCCCCCGACGCCGACGAGCTGGTGCGCTTCGAGCGCACAGTGGTGGCGCTGTGGCGGGCGATCGAGCAGGCCACCGCCCGGCAGGACTTCCGGCCCCGCCCGAGCCGCCTGTGCGACTGGTGCAGCCACCAGGCGCTGTGCCCGAGCTACGGCGGCACGCCGCCGCCGTTCCCGGTGGCCGCCGCCGCGCCCGACCCGCTGGTGGACGCCCGCTCCCGCCCGGTGGCGCCCGGCGCCGACGAGTAACCTCCGTTCCCGCCCGAGGCGGGCAGAGCGCCGTGGAGGGGACCGACCACACCGCGGTGGCCTGCTCGGTGGTGGTAGAACTGACCCCCCGCCCCCGCCGCCGGCCCTTCCGGTCGGGGATGACCGGGTACGCGCACCACATCGGCGAGGTGGCGGGGTCGACGGGGGTGCGATGCAACCACCCCGGCGCAGTGGAGTCGATCATGCGGGCGGGCATGCACCACCAGCCGGGACGGGTTCGCCGAGCGCGGCGCGCGGCGCTCCCCGAGCTGGGTGGATCCGGCGCCGGGTCGCCGTGGGACGAATCGGGTATCGGATCGTCCCACGGACGATCGCGGTGCCGGGCCACCGTGGAGCGCCCGCGAGCCCGGCACACAGACCGCCCACGATCCGCGCGGACCCGGCGCGCAGAGCGCCTGCGATCCCGCGCGGGCCTGAGCGCGCGGAGCCCGGCCAACCTGCGGGATCGGGGCGGCCTGATCGGCGACCGCGCGACCGGTGACCTCTACGGTGGTTACCGCGGCCCGGCTCACGCCGGGCGGATCGCGCGCGTGCCGGCGCCGACGGGTCCCGGCCGGACCGCCGCCCGGACGACGAGGGGGACGCATGACCGACGGCGCCGTGTCCCGGCCGGTGCGGGTTCTGCTCGCCGACGACCAGCCGCTGCTGCGTACCGGATTCCGGATGGTGCTGGGCGCGGAGGACGACCTGGACGTGGTGGGTGAGGCCGGCGACGGCGCGGAGGCGGTGGACCTGGCGCGGCGGCTGCTGCCCGACGTGGTGCTGATGGACATCCGGATGCCGCGGATGGACGGGGTGACCGCGACGCGCGCGATCGTGTCCGCGCGGCTACCGGTTCGGGTGCTGGTGCTCACCACGTTCGAGCAGGACGAACACGTCGTCGGGGCGCTGCGGGCCGGCGCCAGCGGGTTCCTGACCAAGGATGTGCCGGCCGAGGACCTGGTCGCGGCGATCCGCACGGTGGCGGCCGGGGACGCGGCGATGTCCCCGCGCATCCTGCGCCGGCTGCTGGACCGCTTCGCCGAGCTGCTGCCCGATCCGGCCGCCGCGCCGGCGCGGGCGCTGGACCCGCTGACCGACCGGGAGCGGGAGGTGCTCACCCACATGGCGCGCGGTCTGTCCAACGCGGAGATCGCCCGGGTGCTGTCGGTCAGCGAGACGACTGTGAAAACCCATGTCGGGCACGTGCTGACGAAGCTACGGTTGCGCGACCGGGTCCAGGCGGTCGTGCTCGCGTACGAGACGGGTCTGGTTCGTCCGGGGCGGTGAGGTGGCGCGGGTCACCTACCGTGACCAGCGGCGGGGCTGATGTGTTGACCATCACGCCGGGTGAGGCTCTAGCGTCGGCGTCGCCTGCCGGTCAGGGGTCACCCTGAGCCCGGATGGGGGTCGACCCTCACCGGAAGATCGGCACGGATTCCACCCCAGGTCGGAGGGCTTTCGGGCTCGCGACCCCGAGGATGGATTCCGCCGCACCGACCAGCGGGGGCGGTGCGGCATTGAGAACGACAGACGGAAGAGGTACATGACGTGACCGCGACGGTAGGCCAAGAGCAGGCCGCGGCCCGGGCGAACGATGTGTGGAAGGTGTACGGCAGCGGCGAGGCGCAGGTCGCCGCGCTGCGGGGGGTGAGCGCCGAGTTCGAGCGCGGCCGGTTCACCGCGATCATGGGGCCGTCGGGTTCCGGGAAGTCCACACTGATGCACTGCCTCGCGGGTCTGGACACGGTGACCAAGGGCAGCGTGATGATCGGCGACACCACTGTGACCGGTCTCAACGACGCCGGTCTGACGAAGCTGCGCCGGGACAAGGTCGGCTTCATCTTCCAGCAGTTCAACCTGCTGCCGACGCTCACCGCGCAGGAGAACATCCTGCTGCCGCTGTCGATCGCCGGGCGCAAGCCCGACCCGGCCTGGTACGACGTCGTGATCGACACGGTCGGCCTGCGGGAGCGGCTCGGGCACCGCCCGGCGCAGCTCTCCGGTGGCCAGCAGCAGCGCGTGGCGTGCGCCCGGGCGCTCGTGGCCCGCCCCGAGGTGATCTTCGCGGACGAGCCGACCGGCAACCTGGACTCCCGCTCCGGCGCCGAGGTGCTGAAGTTCCTGCGCAACTCGGTACGCGAGCACGGCCAGACCATCGTCATGGTCACGCACGACCCGACCGCCGCCGCGTACGCCGACCGGGTGGTCTTCCTCGCCGACGGGCAGATCGTCTCGGAGTTGATCGAGCCGACCGCCGAGACGGTGCTGGACACGATGAAGAAGCTGGACGCCCCGGTCGAGGTGGGCAACTGATGCTGCGGGCAACGCTCAAGAGCCTGCTGGCGCGCAAGCTGCGCCTGCTGCTGTCCGGGCTGGCGGTGGTGCTCGGCGTCATGTTCGTCTCCGGCGCGTTCGTGCTCACCGACACGCTCGGGCGTTCCTTCGACGCGGTCTTCGCCGACGCGTACGCCGAGGTCGACGTGAGCGTCGAGGCCAAGCCGAAGATCGACGTCTCCACGGCGGAGGGGATGCCGCTGAGCACCCCGATGCCGGCGTCGGTGCTGGACCGGGTCAAGGCGGTGCCCGGCGTCGCCGACGCCGAGGGCGTGGTGGCCGCCGAGGGCGCCCGGATGATCGGCAGCAACGGCAAGGTGGTCACCTCGTTCGGCCCGCCGCAGCTGGGCCAGAACTGGCTCGGTGAGAGCGACCTGCTAGAGCTGCGCGAGGGCCGCGGCCCGCAGGCCGACGACGAGATCGTGATCAACGCCGCGCTGGCCGAGGCGGGCAAGGTCAAGGTCGGCGACCGGGTCGGCGTGCTGACCCTCGCACCGAAGAAGGAGTTCACGCTCGTCGGCGTGTTCGGCTACAGCGGCGGCCGGGACTCGATCGGTGGCGCGAACGAGGTCTACTTCACGACTCCGGTGGCGCAGCAGCTGATGCTGGGCAAGCCGGACGTGTTCAGCAACATCAGCGTCCAGGCCGCCGACGGCACCACGCCGGCCGCGCTGCGCGACGAGCTGGCCCGCACGCTGGGTGCCGACTACCAGGTCAAGACCGGCGAGCAGCTCGCCGCCGACGCCTCGGCCGGCCTCAAGGAAGGGCTGTCGTTCTTCAACAAGATCCTCCTCGGGTTCGCCGCGGTGGCGCTGCTGGTCGGCACGTTCCTGATCCTCAACACGTTCTCGATCATCGTGGCGCAGCGCACCCGTGAGCTGGCCCTGATGCGCGCGATCGGGGCCAGCGGCAAGCAGGTCATCGGCTCGGTGGTGCTGGAGGCGCTCGCGGTCGGCCTGATCGCCTCGGTGCTGGGGCTCGCCGCCGGCATCGGCGTGGGCGCGCTGCTGGCGTACCTGTTCGGTCAGCTCGCCGGGGGTCTCACCCTGGCCGGGCTGGGCGTGCCCGCCTCGGCGGTGATTGGCGCGTTCGCGGTCGGCATGCTCATCACGGTGATCGCCGCGCTGCTGCCCGCGCTGCGCGCCTCGCGCATCCCGCCGATCGCCGCGATGCAGGACGTCGCCACGCCGGACCGGCCGCTGACCAAGGTCACCATCGGCGGCGCGGTGGTGACCGGCATCGGCGCGGTGCTGCTGTTCCTCGGTCTCGGCGGGCACGCCGGCGACAGCACCCTGGCGACCATCCTCGGCGGCGTGCTGTTCGCGTTCATCGGGGTGGCGCTGCTGACCCCGATCATCAGCCGGCCGGTGGTCTCGCTGCTCGGCGCGATGTTCTCCTGGTCGGTGCCGGGCAAGCTGGGCCGGCTCAACTCGGGCCGCAACCCGCGCCGTACCGCGATCACGGCCGCCGCGCTGATGGTGGGCATCGCCCTGGTCACCGGCGTGACGGTGATCCTGGACTCGGCCAAGGGCAGCATCGGCGCGCTGGCCGAGGACACCATCAAGGCGGAGCTGGTGATCTCCGGGTCCACGTCCGGGCCGCGTCCGGCGAGCTTCGACCCGGCGGTCCTGGAGAAGGCCGCCGCGATCCCGGGCGTGCAGATGGTCGACGGCGAGTACGGCGACATGGCAGTGGTCGGCGGCGAGCGGACCTGGGTGGCCGTGTCGAGCAACGTGGCCGCGCTGCAGCAGATCTTCGGGGCGAAGGCCGCCGCCGGTGACATCAGCAAGCTGGCGCCGGACCAGATGCTGGTCAGCTCGGACACCGCGAAGGCACGCAACCTCAGCGTCGGTTCGACGGTGCCGGTGCAGCTGTCCCGTGGCGACGCCCGCACCTACACGGTCAGCGGCATCTACGAGAGTTCACAGCTGACCAACCCGGTGACGCTGCCGCCGCAGGCAACGGCGGACTTCGCCATCCCGCAGCCGATCCAGGGTTTCCTGCAGCTCGCCCCCGGCACGTCGGTGGACGCGGTGCAGCCGCAGATCGAGCGGCTGCTGGCGGACAGCCCCGAGGTGTCGGTGGCCGACCGGGCCGGGTTCATCGAGCAGCAGACCGGTCAGCTGGACTCCCTGCTCCAGATGATCCAGATCCTGCTGGCGCTGGCCATCGTGATCGCGGTGCTGGGCATCATCAACACGCTCGCGCTGTCGGTGCTGGAACGCACCCGGGAGCTGGGTCTGCTACGGGCGATCGGCCTGCGCCGCGCCCAGACCATGCGCATGATCACGGTCGAGGCGGTGGTGATCTCGATCTTCGGCGCGCTGCTCGGCGTGGTGGTCGGCACCGGCCTCGGCGCGGCAGTGGTCGAGGCGCTCAAGGACGAGGGCATCACCGACCTGATCCTGCCCTGGGGTCAGATGGTGACGTTCCTGATCCTCGCCGCGATCATCGGCGTGGTCGCGGCGGTGCTGCCGGCGATCCGCGCCGCGCGGATCAACGTCCTGGGCGCCATCGCCCACGACTGACGTGAAAGGAAGGGCCCCTTCTTAGTGAGTGTTTGAGATTTGGGGTGCGGCGGCGTGTCGGGTTGAGGTGAGGGAAGGCCCTCGGTAGGTCCGGTGGTGTCGAGCCAAC
>NZ_JAGPXV010000196.1:0-9129 GCF_018070405.1 Micromonospora sp. D75 | reverse complement strand
CGAGGACACCGACGTCACCATCGCCGTCGGCCGCGCCGGCTGGCACATCGTGTACGAGGAGAGCGCCCGCGCCTGGACCGAGGCGCCGACCACCATCGGCCAGTTGTGGAAGCAGCGGTACCGGTGGAGCTACGGCACCATGCAGGCGATGTGGAAGCACCGGCGCTCGGTGATCGAGAGCGGTCCGTCGGGCCGGTTCGGCCGCCGGTGCCTGTCGTTCCTGACGCTGTTCGGCGTGCTGCTGCCGCTGGCCGCCCCGGTGATCGACCTGCTCGCCATCTACGGGCTGATCTTCCTGGACCGCAGCGACACGGTGGTGGCCTGGCTGGTGATGCTCGCGCTCCAGTTCCTCACCGCGGTGCTCGCCTTCCGGCTGGACCGGGAGAGGCTCGGCGTGCTCTGGGTGCTGCCGTTGCAGCAGTTCGTCTACCGGCAGGTCATGTACCTGGTACTGCTCCAGGCGGTCGGCACCGCGCTGACCGGCGGCCGGCTGGGCTGGCAGAAGCTGCGGCGTACCGGGGACCTGCGGGTCGCCGGGCGGGGCGCGGCCGGCTGAGGCCGCGCCCGGCCGCGCGCGTCAGTCGTCGTCCGGGTCGTCGAGGCGGGCCAGCCAGGTGGCGAACCGCTCGATCGGGGTCTCGAACTCCGGGTTCAGGTCGACGAAGTCACGCAGCCGCTCGCCCAGCCACTCCAGGCTGACCTGCTCGTCACCCCGGCGCTCGACCAGCTCCTCGATGCCACGGTCGGTGAAGTACACGGTGTTCCTCTCGTCGTACGGCAACGGCCCGCCCCGGGTCGGGACGGGCCGCTGCCGGTGGTGTCACGGGCGGGGGAGAGCCGCCTCGATCAGCGCGTTCTGCTCGACCTCGTGCATCTTCGCCGAGCCCACCGCCGGGGCGGCGGCGGCCGGCCGGGAGATGCGGCGCAGCCGGACCTCGGGCAGGTGCTCCAGCAGGTTGAGCGCGACGAACGACCAGGCGCCCTGGTTGGCCGGCTCCTCCTGGACCCAGGCGAAGTCCTCGGCGTTCGGGTACTGCGCGAGCGCGGCCCGGACCTCCTCGACGGGCAGCGGGTAGAGCTGCTCCATCCGGATGATCGCGGTGTCCGTCACGCCCCGCTCCTGCCGGGCCTGGAACAGGTCGTAGTAGACCTTGCCCGAGCAGAGCAGCACCCGCTTCACCTGCTCCGGCGCCGGAGCCGCGGTGTCGGCCAGCACGGGCTGGAACGTCCCGGTGGTGAAGTCCTCGACCGGCGACACGCAGAGCTTGTGCCGCAGCAGCGACTTCGGCGTGAACACCACCAGCGGCTTGCGCTTGGGCGACATGGCCTGGCGGCGCAGCAGGTGGAAGTAGTTCGCCGGGGTGGTCGGGATGGCCACCCGCATGTTGTCCTCGGCGCAGAGCTGGAGGAACCGCTCCGGGCGGCCGGACGTGTGGTCCGGGCCCTGGCCCTCGTGGCCGTGCGGCAGCAGCAGCGTCACCGCGGAGCGCTGACCCCACTTCACCTCGCCGGACGAGATGAACTCGTCGATCACCGACTGGGCGCCGTTGACGAAGTCACCGAACTGGGCCTCCCAGGCCACCAGCGCGTTGATGTTCTCCACCGAGTAGCCGTACTCGAAGCCCATGGCCGCGTACTCGGAGAGCAGCGAGTCGTGGACGAAGAAGCGCGACCGCTCGCCGTCGGCGGTGAGCGACATCAGCGGCAGGTAGTCCTCGCCGGTCTTGGCGTCGACCACCGAGGCGTGCCGCTGGACGAACGTGCCGCGGCGCGAGTCCTGCCCGGCGAGCCGGACGGTGACGCCGTCGTGCAGCAGCGTGCCGAACGCGATGATCTCGGCGAAGCCCCAGTCGATGCCGCCCTCGACGGACATCTTGCGGCGCCGCTCCAGCAGCTGCTGGATCCGCTTGTGCGGGGTGAAGCCCTCCGGCAGGTTGACGTGCGCCTCGCCGATCGCCTTGACCACCGCGGCGTCGGTGGCGGTGTCGACATGCGGCTCCGGCTCCTCCTCCCGCGGCGGGCGGCTGAGCTGACGCGGTGTGGTCGCGGCGTCCCGGGTGGCCTTGAAGACCCGCTCCAGCTGCCCCTGGTAGTCGCGCAGCAGCTCCTCTGCGTCCTCCACGGTGATGTCGCCGCGCCCGATCAGCTCCTCGGTGTAGAGCTTCCGGACCGACCGCTTGGAGTCGATGATCTTGTACATCTCCGGGTTGGACATCGACGGGTCGTCGCCCTCGTTGTGCCCGCGCCGGCGGTAGCAGACCATGTCGATCACGACGTCCTTGTTGAACGCCTGCCGGTACTCGAACGCGAGGCGGGCCACCCGGACCACTGCCTCCGGGTCGTCGCCGTTCACGTGGAAGATCGGCGCCTGGATCATCCGGGCCACGTCGGTGCTGTAGAGGCTGGACCGGCTGTACTCCGGGGCGGTGGTGAAGCCGACCTGGTTGTTGACGACCACGTGCACGGTGCCGCCGGTGCGGTAGCCGCGCAGCTGGGACAGGTTGAGCGTCTCGGCGACCACGCCCTGGCCGGCGAAGGCGGCGTCACCGTGCACCGCCAGCGGCAGCACGGTGTAGCCCTCCAGCTTGAGATCGATCCGGTCCTGCTTGGCCCGGACTATCCCCTCCAGCACCGGGTCGACGGCCTCCAGGTGCGACGGGTTCGCCACCACCGACACCTTGACCGCGTGCTCGCCGTCCGGAGTGGTGAACTTGCCGTTCTGGCCGAGGTGGTACTTCACGTCGCCCGAGCCCTGGGTGGAGCGCGGGTCGAGGTGCCCCTCGAACTCGGAGAAGATCTTCTCGTACGGCTTGCCGACGATGTTCGCCAGCACGTTGAGCCGGCCGCGGTGGGCCATGCCGATGACGACCTCGTCCAGCCCGGCCTCGGCGGAGCACTCCAGCACCTCGCCGAGCAGCGGGATCAGCGACTCGCCGCCCTCCAGCGAGAAGCGCTTCTGGCCGACGTACTTGGTCTGCAGGAACGTCTCGAACGCCTCGGCGGCGTTGAGCCGGTTCAGCACGTGCTTCTGCTCGTCCTGGCTCGGCTTCTCGTACTTGCGCTCGACCCGCTCCTGGATCCAGCGCCGCTCCTCCGGGTCCTGGATGTGCATGTACTCGATGCCGACGCGGCGGCAGTACGAGTCGCGCAGCACGCCGAGGATCGAGCGCAGCTTCATCCGCTGCTGGCCGGCGAAGCCGTTGACCGGGAAGACGCGGTCGAGGTCCCAGAGCGTGAGCCCGTGCTGGAGGACGTCCAGGTCCGGGTGCTTCCGGATCTTGAACTCCAGCGGGTCGGTGTCGGCCATCAGGTGGCCGCGCACCCGGTACGCGTGGATCAGCTCGTGCACCCGCGCGGTCTTGTTGATCTGGCCTTCGCTGTCGACTGCGACGTCGCGCATCCAGCGCACCGGCTCGTACGGGATGCGCAGCGAGGTGAAGATGTCGTCGTAGAAGCCGCGCTCACCGAGCAGCAGCTCGTGCATGACCTTCAGGAACTCGCCGGACTGCGCGCCCTGGATGATCCGGTGGTCGTACGTGCTGGTCAGCGTGATGACCTTGCTGACCGCGAGCTGGGCCAGGGTGGCCTCGCTCATGCCCTGGTAGGGGGCCGGGTACTCCATCGCGCCGACGCCGATGATGGCGCTCTGCCCCTGCATCAGGCGCGGGATCGAGTGCACGGTGCCGATGCCGCCCGGGTTGGTGAGCGAGATCGTGGTGCCGGAGTAGTCCTCCATGGTCAGCTCGTTGCGGCGGGCGCGCCGGACCACGTCCTCGTACGCCTGCCAGAACTGCCGGAAGTCCATCTGCTCGCAGCCCTTGATGGACGGCACCACCAGGTTGCGCGAGCCGTCCGGCTTGACCAGGTCGATCGCGATGCCCAGGTTGACGTGCTCCGGGCGGACCATCGCCGGCTTGCCGTCGACCTCGGCGAAGGAGTTGTTCATCTCCGGGTGCTCGACGACGGCGCGCACGAGCGCGTACCCGATCAGGTGGGTGAAGCTGACCTTGCCACCGCGACCCCGGGTCAGGTGGTTGTTGATCACGATGCGGTTGTCGACGAGCAGCTTGGCCGGGACGGCGCGCACGCTGGTGGCGGTCGGGACCGACAGCGACGCGTCCATGTTCTGCACGATCTTGGCGGCGACGCCGCGCAGCGTCGTGGTGCCGGCGGCGCTCGCGGTCGGTGCCTTGGCGGCCGGCTTGGCCGGGCTCAGGCGCCTTCGCCGCCGGCTTCGCCGCGGGCCTGGCCGGGGCGGCCGCCTTCGGCTCGGCCTTGGCGGGGGCCGCCTTGGCGGGCTGCTCCTTGACCGTGGTCACTGCTTCCTGCTGCTCGGCCGGCTCCGGCTTCGCGGCCGGCTTGGCCTGCCCCTCCGGGCGCGGCGTGGCGGCGCCCGGGGCCGGCCGGTAGTCGGCGAAGAAGTCGTGCCAGGCCGAATCGACGCTCGAGGGGTCGGCGAGGTAGCGCTGGTACATCTCCTCGACGATCCACTCGTTCGGGCCGAAACCCGCCAGTGGGTTCTCCTGCGAAGTCTGCTGGGTCGACACGGCCGCTAATCGCCTCTTTCACGCGGTTGTGAATGTCACGGTGGCCCCCGGTGACCCCCGGTTGCCGACGCTGGGTAAACCGATGCCAAGGCTACGCCGTGCGCTGGGCGCAGGCATTCTCGCCTCCGGCTGGTGGTCCGTTTCACAGAAGATGCCAGAAGTTCGGCAAACGCTGCGTGATCCGGCGACTCCTGCTAGACGGCGAAGGCCCCGGCCGGTGACGGGTGTCACCGGCCGGGGCCCGGCCTGACCGCGAGGTCAGGAGATGTCGCGCTTGCGGATCGTGGCGACGCCGATCGCGCCGGCCACCACCGCGTACCCGATCAGCACCAGCGCGCCCGCCCACTGCGGCGGGTTGCCCGGGATGTTGGTGTCGCCGCCCACCATGAGCCCGGAGGCCAGCGACGGAACCAGCAGCTGGAGCTTGTTGATCCAGTCGCCGTACCGCGAGGCGAGCAGGCTCAGCACGATCGCCGCGCCGATCGCGCCACCCAGGTAGAACAGGATGCCGGTCACGGTGGCGCCGATCTGGCTGCGGATCAGCACGCCGAGCCCGACGCCGAGCACCGACCAGAGCACGTAGGCCAGGCCGTTGAGCGCGATCGCCCGCCAGATCGCCCCGCTGCCGAGCTGCGAGCCGACGTCCACCGAGCTGAGGATCAGCGGCGCGGTGATCAGGTTCAGCACCGTGGTGACGACCCAGAACAGCAGCGCCAGCACGCCAGCCGCGGCCAGTTTGGCCAGCATCACCGCGGTGCGGTGCGGCGCGGTGAGGAACGTGGTGGTCACCGTCTGGTGGAAGAACTCGCTGGTCACCACCACGATGCCGAGCAGCAGCACGATGAGCAGGCCGAAGAACTGGCCGTTGGTGTAGAGGTTGGCCGCCAGGTTGTCGGCGGCCGAGATGGCCTGCAACTGGTCGGACTGCTCGGCCGGCACCTCGCCGAAGTCCCCGCCGGCCAGCGCCTCGGTCTGCAGCCAGTTGAAGAACAGCGTGAGCGCCCACAGCGCCAGGCTGATCAGCCCGAAGATCCACCACGTGCTGGTCGTACGGATCTTGAGCAGTTCGGATCGGACAAGCGTCATCGGATCTCCGCCTTTCCGGCCGTCAGCTCCAGGAAGACCCCTTCGAGGTCGGGCCGCTCGGTGGTCAGCTCGTGCAGCTCGACCTTGGCGGCCAGTGCGAGGCGGCCCACGGTCGGGGCGTCCACGCCGCTGACCAGCAGCGCGCCGTGCGGGTCGGCGTCGACGGTGGCGGACTGCTCGCGCAGCACCGTGGCCAGCTCGTCGGCCTGCGGGGTGCGCACCCGCACCCGGACGCCGTGCGTCATCGACGCCATCACCTGGTCGACCGGACCCTGCCGGACCAGCTTGCCGGCCGCGATGATCACCACGTCGTCGGCGAGCAGCTGCATCTCGGAGAGCAGGTGGCTGGAGACCAGCACCGTACGACCCTCGGCGGCGAGCCCCTTGAGGAAGCCGCGCATCCAGCGGATGCCCTCCGGGTCCAGGCCGTTGGCCGGCTCGTCCAGGATCAGCACCTGCGGGTTGCCGAGCATCGCCGCGGCGATACCGAGGCGCTGCTTCATGCCCAGCGAGTAGCCCTTGAACTTGCGCTTCGCCGCGGGCGAGAGCCCGACCAGGGCGAGCGCCTCGTCGGCGCGCTCCTTCGGCAGCCCGGCCGCCGCGCAGATCACCCGCAGGTGGTTGATGCCGGTGCGGCCCTTGTGCGCGCTGGACGCCTCCAGCACCGCGCCCACCGTGCGCAGCGGGTCGGGCAGGTCGGCGTACCGGCTGCCGCCGATGGTCGCCGTGCCGGCACTCGGCGTCACCAGGTTCAGCAGCATGCGCAGCGTGGTCGTCTTACCGGCGCCGTTCGGGCCGAGGAAGCCGGTGACCCGGCCCGGCTCGACGGTGAACGACAGGTTGTCCACCGCGCGGACGGTCTTGTATTGCTTGGTCAGGCCGGACACGATGATCTGGCCGGTCCCGGCACTGGGGCGTGGCTGCCCGTCGGACATCATTCTCCTCTCCTGCCCCGGCGGGCATGACGCGCGCCGGTGGGGGCGCTGTTGCGGGGGCGCCCCGCAACAGCCTTCCAACCCGGCGCAAGGGGGTCAATCAGGCGGGACGTGTACGCGCCGTCCTCCTCAGGTAGGACATCAGGCGGTCGCCAGCGCCACCCAGGTGGCCCGGGCGCGGCCGAGCAATGCGCCGTCCGCACCGTACAGGCTGGTGTGCACCTCCGCCTTCCGCCCCTCGCCGCCCACCGCGAGGCCGGTCACCACGCACTCGTCGCCGGGTCGTGGCAGCGCCGTGACCTGTGCGGCGATCCGCCCCAGGACGTACGGGCGGCCGGGCGCGAGCACCGCCCAGCCGCCGGGGCAGTCCAGCGCCGCCCACACCGTCGCGGGCGTCACCTCGGCCGGGGCGCGGAACGGCGCGGCGGTCCGCCCGTCCGGCAGCCGCCCCGGGAAGATCCGCAGGCCGTCCGGGTGCGCCGGGCCGCAGACGAAGCAGCGGGGAAACGGGTGGTCCAGCAGACCGGGGTACGCCCGCGCGGCGTCGGCCGCCGTCGCCCGGTCCACCGGCGGCACCACCGCCTCGACCGGCTGCACCCGGCGTACCTGGGCGATCAACTGGCCGTCCGGGTCGCGTACCTCGCCGTCGGCGGCGGTCAGCGGGGTCTCCAGCGGCGGCGGCCGGCGCAACGTGACCTCGACCGGCCCCCGGTCGTCGATCAGCGCGGCGAAGATCCCGGCGCTCCAGCCGCCGTTGCCCGAACCGTCCGGTCCCTGGAACCGGGCCTCGACCAGCATGCGCACCTCCGGGTTCACCGCCGCCGGCGCCGTCGCGGGCGGTCCGCCCGGCAGCCTCGCACACGCCGGTCCCGTCCCGGCCGTCCCGGTGCGCACGACGCCGCCGACCGGCGTTCACCGGATCGACACCCCTCACCCCGCCCGGTGGCAACCCACGGCACCTACACAGGAGCCATGGCCGTTCTGCACGCCGCTGGCGCACCGCTCACGACCAGCGGTTACACCCTGCTGATCGCCGACGACCCGACACTGGTCGCGGCCGCGCAACGCCTGCGCCACGAGGTGTTCGCCGGCGAACTCGGCGCCACAGTGCCGGGCGCCGTCACCGGGCTCGACTCCGACGAGTTCGACGCGCACTGCGACCACCTGGTGGTGCTGCGCGAGGGCACCGGCGAGGTCGTCGGCACGTACCGGCTGCTGCCACCCGGCCGCACCGCACGCCGGTACGCCGACGGCGAGTTCGACCTGCGCCCGCTCGCCCCGCTCCGCGACGACCTGGTCGAGGCGGGCCGCTCGTGCGTGCACCCGGACCACCGGACCGGCGCGGTGATCAACCTGATGTGGGCCGGGATCTGCCGCTACCTGCATCTGCGCGGCTCCCGCTGGCTCGGCGGCTGCGCCTCGGTGCCGGTCACCGACGGCGGGGTCGCCGCCGCTGCGGTGTGGGCCGAGGTCAGCGCCCGGCACCTGGCCCCGCCGGCGCTGCGGGTGACCCCGCGCCGACCCTGGTTCGCCGAGGCGCCCGCCGCCGACCCGGGCGCGCTCACCCCCGCCGGGGGCCGGGCGCTCGTGCCGCCGCTGCTGCGCGGCTACCTGCGGCTCGGCGCCTGGGTGGCCGGTGAGCCGGCGTACGACAGCGACTTCGGCTGCGCCGACTTCTACGTGCTGTTCTCGCTCGACCGGATGAACCCGCGCTACCTGCGGCACTTCCTCGGCGGCGGCTCGTGACCGCGGATGCTCCTCCGCGTGGCAGGGCCCCGGCCGGTCCCGTCGGGGGCGTGGCCGGTCGTGCCGGGGGCGGGCCGGGGGAGGGCCTGTGGCGGCCCGTGTCGGGCTGCGGGCCGGACTGCCTGCCGCCGCACACCGCCCCGGACGTGTCGCGGCTGCGCCGGGCGGGACGGCTGCTCGGCGTACTCGGAATGCTGCTGGCCGGGGCCGGCCTGGCCGCGCTCCTGCCGCTGCTGCCGGCGGCGCGTGGGCGGGCCGCGACGCGCGGCTGGGCGCGGTGGACGCTGCGTACCCTCGGGGTGCGGCTGGTGGCCCGGGGCCGGGCGCCGCGCGGCCGGGCGCTGCTGGTCGCCAACCACGTCTCCTGGCTGGACGTCCTGGCGGTGCTGGCGGTCTCGCCGGCCCGGATGCTGGCCAAACGCGAGGTGCGGCGCTGGCCGGTGGTGGGTGCGCTCGCCGCCGCGGCGGGCACCGTGTTCGTGGACCGGTCCCGCCCGCGCGACCTGCCCGCCACCGTCGCGCGCGTGGCCGAGTCGCTGCGCTCCGGGCGGCCGGTGGCGGTCTTCCCGGAGGGTACGACCTGGTGCGGCGCCGCCACCGACTGTCGCCCGGCCGGTGGCTTCCGCCCGGCGATGTTCCAGGCCGCCGTGGCCACCGGCACACCGGTGGTGCCGCTGGACCTCGCCTACCGGTACGGCGGTGACCCGGGCACGCTCGCCGCCTTCCTCGGCGAGGAGACGCTGTGGGCCTCGGTGCGCCGGGTGCTCGCCGCCCGGGACCTGACCGTGGTCGTGACGGTGCGGGCCGCGCTCTAC
>NZ_JAGPXV010000195.1:0-9166 GCF_018070405.1 Micromonospora sp. D75 | reverse complement strand
GCGATCGCCGCGCACGGGCCGGCCGGCCTGGTCGTCGTCGACGACAGCGCCAACTTCCTCACGCTGCCCTGGGAAGGTCCGCTGGCCGACGCGGCGCCGCTGGTGACCGGCGAGGCGGGCTTCGACCGGCTGGCCGCCGCGGACGTGGTGGTCCGCTCGCCGGGCGTGCCGAACACGCACCCGTGGATGGTGGAGCTGCGCCGCCGGTCCGTGCCCGTCACGCAGGGCAGCGCGCTGTGGATGGCCGACCACGCGGACCGGACCGTCGGGGTGACCGGCAGCAAGGGCAAGAGCACCACGTCCAGCCTGATCAGCCACCTGCTCACCGCGATGGACCGGCCGAACGTGTTCGGCGGCAACATCGGGGTGCCGCTGCTGGACCTGCCGGAGGCGGAGCTGTACGTGCTGGAGCTGTCCAGCTACCAGTGCGCCGACCTGACCGACTCGCCCCGGGTGGCGGTGGTGACAGCGCTGTTCCCCGAGCACCTGGACGCCCACGGCGGCGAGCGGGAGTACTACCGGGACAAGCTGAACCTGGTCGCGCACGGCCCGCACGCCGTGGTGGTCAACGGCGCCGACCCGCGCCTGGCCGCGGAGCTGGGCGACCGGGCCGCGATCCGGGCCGGCTCACCGGACACCACGCACGTGTCCTCCGGCCCGGACGGCACGCAGTGGTTCCACCTGCGGGACACGCCGCTGTTCCCGCGCGCGGTGCTGCCGCTGGTCGGGCGGCACAACGAGGGCAACCTCTGCGTCGCGCTCGCCGTGCTGGACGCGCTCGGCGTCGACGTGGTGGCGCGCAAGGACAGCCTGGCCGTCGCGGTCGCCGAGTTCCAGGGCCTGGCGCACCGGCTCACCGAGATCGCCGACCCGTCCGGGCTGACGTTCGTCGACGACACGCTCGCCACCAGCCCGTACGCGGCCATGCACGCGATCGACGCGTACGAGGGGCGGCCGTTGACGGTGATCGTCGGCGGCGCCGACCGGGGGCTGGACTACAGCCCGCTGCGCGCGCACCTGGCCGACCGGGAGATCACCGTGATCGGCGTGCCGGACAGCGGCCCCCGCATCGTGGAGGCGCTGTCCGGGCTGCCGTCGGTGCGTACCGAGCTGGCCGACGACCTGGTCGCCGCCGTCGGGCTGTCCCGCAAGCTCACCCCGGCCGGCGGGGTGGTGCTGCTGTCCCCGGCCGCGCCGAGCTACGGCCGGTTCCGCAACTTCGAGCACCGCTCCGAGGTGTTCGCGCAGGCGGTGGCGGACACCGCCCGCTGAGTCAGCCGCGTTCCGCCCGGGCGTCCCGCGACGGCCCCGGCTCGGCCGACAGGAGCGCGTCGAGCGACTCGGTGGGCGCCGAACTGTCCACCGGTTCACGCGGCCCGGGCGCGGTGGCGGCGACCGCCGTGCCGGCGGCGGGTGTCGCCTCGGCGCGGGCCGGCCGCTGCTTGACCGGGGTCCAGGCGAACGCGAGCGCCCCGCCCACCAGCGCCAGCAGCATGCCGACCAGGAACCCGCCCAGGTTCGAGGTCAGCCAGGAGGCCAGCCCGAGCACCAGGGAGAGCACCGCGTAGAAGACCCGTTGCTGCGGGGTGGTGATCAGCAGCACGCCGCAGATCACCAGGATCGCCGGGACCAGGTACGCGGCCAGGCCCTGCGGCCCGACGTGCAGCAGGACGCCGAGCGGCGCGCGCAGCGTCACCAGCATCTCCGCGCCGCCGAGCGCGATGAGCAGCCCGGCGGTGAACGGTCGCGCGCGCCGCCAGCGCCGCCAGCGTGCGCGGACGCCGGCGGCCGTGTGCTGTCCCGGGCTCATGTCAGCACCCGTCGGAGCTGAAGCCCATGCGCAGGTTGGGCAGCGTGAAGATCGCGGCGGTGGTGGCGTAGTTGTTCTGCCGCAGGTTGGTGATGGTCACCGTGTCGGCCTGCTGGGCGAACACGCCCGGGTTGCCCTTGACCCCGGGGACCTTGTCGACGGTGCTGGCGTCCTGCCCGACGTCGATGTTCTTGAAGGAGGCGTTGCCGGCGATCTCGTCGCCGTCGACCACGAGCGTGCGGGCGGTCACCGGCTTGCCGGAATTGCCGGCGGTGATCCGCAGGTTGGTTCCGCCGAGGTTGATGCTCTGGCAGAGGTTCGTCAGTTCGGCCTTGTCGATGGCCGAGACGATCACGAGCACCTGCCCGCCGGTGTCGCCCTGGTTGGGGCTGTCCGGGATCATCTGGTCGAGCGTGGCGAACTGCTCGAACCCGGTCCCCTCCAGTTTGTCGGCGGTGACGGTGAACGGCATGCCCGAGATGGCGAACTGCGCGCCGAGGACACCCTGCGCGGTGAGCATCACCATGCCGGCCGCGCCGACGGTCACGGTGCCGAGCGTGACGGCGAACCGGCGCCAGCGTACGCCGCTTCTCGGTTGATCGATCTGCTCCGACATGCTGGCTCCCTTTCGAGATCAATTCATCCGCGACGATGTGAATTGGATTCGCGGGGCGTCCGCACCGGGTGGGCGCAGGCCGAAGTTACCGCTGAGTAAAGGGCCGGTCAACTGCCTGTAGCAGATCATTGGACGGCATTTGCCAAAAGCGGCCAAAGTGAAAAACCGCTGCGGTTTCTGATCGGTCAGGGATGAGCGGGCGGCGCGCACGGCGCCGTGGCGGCCGGTCCGTCGTCCGGTCGGGCGGCCCGGGCGGCGCGCCGGGCGCCCTCGGGACCGAGGAACGGCGCGGTGGCCGCGTACGTGAGCACCGGCAGCAGCGCCGGCAGCTCGTCGGCCCGCCCCTGCGCCACCCGCTCGCGGATGGTGGCGTGGATGCCGCCGACCACAGTGGACACCAGCGCGTCGCGATCGACCTCCGCCGGCTCCGGACCGGTGCCGGCGAAGAACCGGCGGAAGCTGCGCAGCAGCGCGTCGCGTTCCCGGCGCGCGTCCGGGCCGGCCGCGTCCACCTCGACGAGTGCCATCCGGGCGAACGCGGGCACGCTCGCCAGCACGTCGAGCAGCGTGCGCAGCGCCGCGCGTGCCGCGTCCGGCCAGGCCGGGCCGGCGTCGCGGTAGGCGTCCTCCATCAGGTGCGACACCACGGCGATGCCGTGCCGGTACGCGGCCAGGAACGCGTCCTGCTTGCCGTTGAACAGCGCGTAGAACGCGGGCCGGGTGACTCCGGCCGCGTGGCAGATGTCGCTGACCCGGGCGTTGTCGTACCCCCGGGCGGCGACCTCCCGGACCAGCCCGTCGAAGAGGCGGTCGCGCTGGGTCGCCGCCACCTCCTCGGCCGGCACCCGGCGCGGGCCGCGCTTGATGGCGCGGTCCGGGTCGCGGCCGTGGCGGGCGCCCGGCAGGGGTGCGGGTGCCGGTGACGGCGGGCTCGGGATGGTCACCTGTCGACCTCTCTCGATGCGTTGACTTTACGACCCTCCGGGGTTTATAACTTTCGACACGCTCAGTTCACGCCCCGTCACCGCTGGTGATCTCTCCTCGTCGGTCACCCCGTACGTGTCGAAGGAGGGCCGGATGGCTGCCATTATCGCCGCGCGCACCCGTCCCCCCAAGGCCGGAAAGACCGAGGTGACGCGGCGTCGCCGCACTGCGCCACGCCGCCCGGCCCGCTGAGGCCGCAACGGCGCACCACCACCATCGGCGGCCCGGCCGCCGCACCCACCGGCTCCGTCCACCCCGGACGCCGCCGGAACCGTTTCCTGTCCCACCGCCGGAAGGAACAACCATGCCCAGGTACGGACGCATCGGCGCGGGTCTCGCCGCCCTGGCGCTGCTGACCGGTCTGGTCGGCGCCGCCCCCGCCACCGCCGCACCCACCACCTCGCTGGCCAGCAACGTGCTGACCTACCCGACCGTCGCCGGCACCGCCGTGTCGGTGGGCGACGTCATCCAGGCCAGCCTGCGCAGCGGCACGAACGCCACGTTCTACTCCTCGTCCAGCGGCACCACCGGCATCAAGTGCGCCGCGTCCAGCTTCAGCGCCAAGGTGCTGACCAACCCGACCGCCCCCGGCACCGCGACCGAGAGCCTGACCGCGCAGTCGTTCTCCAGCTGCACCACGAACGTCTTCGGCACCACCGGCGTGCAGAGCATCACCGTGAACAACCTGCCGTACACCACGTCGGTGACCAGCGCCGGCGTGGTCACCATCGCCGGCACGGCGGCCGCGCCGATCCAGAGCACCGTCGTGCTCAACTCGCTGCTCGGCGCGATCACCTGCGTCTACCGCACCAGCACGAACACGCTGACCGGTACGGCGTCCAACGGCACCAACTCGATCACCTTCACCAACCAGACCCTGACCAAGTTCTCCGGCCCGTCGCTGTGCTTCGGCACCGCGTACTTCACCGCCTCGTACTCGCCGGTGAAGGACACCAGCAAGACCGGCAGCCCGGCGGTCTACGTCAACTGACACCCGCTCCCGGGCCGGTGCGCGGCGGTACGCCGGGCGCCGGCCCGCACGCCGGCTCAGCCGGCCGTCAACGTGGCGTGCAGCGCGCGCATCGACCGCAGCGCCGACCGGATCTCCTGCAGGTAGCGGCCCGGCGTCAGGGTCGGCTCCGGCACGTCGACAGCGGCCCGGGCGGCCGGGTCCACGCCGACCGTCTCGATGCCGCACCCGTACGGCACGGCGAGCGTCCGCAGCGCGTCGCAGTGCTGGAACGGCACGTAGATCGGTGCGGTCACCATCAGCACCTCGTCGCCCGCGCGCAGCCGCACGTGCTCGGCCCAGAACCGTTGCGTGTCGGCGGTGTGCGCGCGACGCCGGTCCGGCTCGCTCGACGGCGCGGCGAGCACCCGTACCGGGGGCAGCCCGGCCGGCCGGTAGGTGCGCGAGGACCAGGACCGGTGCGGATGACCGGCGGGCTCGCCGCGTTCGTCGTCCGGCTCGGCCACCCCGAACGCCAGCCGCACCCCGGCGTCGAGGACGTCGACCTCGGTGGCGCAGCCGGACACCCCGGCCGCGTCGAGCGTGCGGCACTCGGCCGCCGAGAGCGGCCGGAAACTGCCCAGCACCGCCACCTCGCCGGTCACCCCGGCCGCCGTCCGGGCCAGCATCGCCGCGTACGCGGTGCGCCGCAGGCAGGCGTGCGCCAGCCCGCCGAGCACCAGCAGGTGCGCGTACCCGGATCGGGCCGGCGCGACGGCGCGGACCAGGCCCAGCGTGGCGGCCGCGCGCAGCACCAGCCCGGCGGTGGCCGGGTCGAACGCCGGCTCCCGGGCGTCCGGGCGTTCCCGTCCCTGCCGGAAGTCCCAGCGGCGGGCGGAGAACACGTCCAGGCCGGCCAGCACCGCCGTCAGGTCGCCATCGGGCCAGTCGCCGCCGAAGTGCGCCACCAGATCCCGCACCGGGGCGGACTCCACCCAGGACCGGATCCCGGCCAGGAGGTCCGCCCGCGTCGTCCCCGCCACGCCGCCCGGCAATGTCACCTGATCCGTCCGCACCCGCCGGATGCTACCGCCGGGCCGGCCCGCGAAGTGCCAGTTGTCCCGGCCCCGGTCGTGGTGGGAACGTGCGGGGATCCACCTCCGCTGAAGGGTGCGCCGATGACCTCCGACGACCTGCTGGCCCGGCACCGCGCCGTGCTCCCGTCCTGGATGCCGCTCTACTACGCCGAACCGCTGGAACTCGTCGCCGGGTCCGGCCGCCGGGTCACCGACGCGGCCGGCCGGACCTATCTGGACTTCTTCGGCGGCGTGCTGACCACGATGGTCGGCCACGACATCCCGGAGATCCGGGAGGCGGTCGAGCGGCAGCTGCGGACCGGGCTCGTGCACACCTCCACGCTCTACCTGATCCGCCGGCAGGTCGAGCTGGCCGAGAAGATCGCCCGGCTCTCCGGCATCCCGGACGCCCGCGTGTTCTTCACCAACTCCGGCACCGAGGCGAACGAAGCAGCGCTGCTGGTCGCCACGAACCACCGGCGCTCGCACCAGATCCTCGCGGTGCGCAACAGCTACCACGGCCGGTCGTACGCGACGATGGGCGTCACCGGCAACCGCGGCTGGTCGGCCAGCGCGCTGAACCCCTTGCAGGTGGCCTGGCTGCACTCGGGGGAGCGGCTGCGCGGGCTGCTGGCCCGGCTCGACGCCGCCGACCGGGTCGACGCGGCGGTCGAGGACCTGCGCGAGGTGCTCGCCACCCAGACCGCCGGCGAGGTGGCCTGCCTGATCGCCGAGCCGGTCCAGGGTGTCGGCGGCTTCGTGCACGGCCCGGACGGGCTCTTCGCCGCCTGGAAGAAGGTGCTCGACGAGCACGGCATCCTGCTGATCAGCGACGAGGTGCAGACCGGGTGGGGCCGTACCGGCGAGCACTTCTGGGGCTACCAGGCGCACGGCGTGACCCCGGACCTGCTCACCTTCGCCAAGGGCATCGGCAACGGCTTCGCGCTCGCCGGGGTGGTCGGCCGGGCCGAGGTGCTGGAGTCGGTGCCGACGATCAGCTTCTCCACGTTCGGCGGCAACCCGGTCTCCACCGCGGCCGGCAACGCGGTGCTCGACTACCTGCTCGACCACGACCTCCAGGGCAACGCCGCCCGGGTCGGCGCGATCCTCGGCGACGGCCTGCGCGCGGCCACCGCCGGGCTGGACCGGGTCGCCGAGGTACGCGGCAAGGGCCTGATGCTCGCCGTCGAGTTCGTCCACCCGGGCACCGTCGAGCCGGACGCGGCGCTGACCACCCGCGTGTTCGAGGCGTGCCGGGCCGGCGGCCTGCTGGTGGGCAAGGGCGGCCTGTACGGCAACGTGATCCGGATGGGCCCGCCGCTGACGCTCACCGAGGACGAGGCCCGGGAGGGCCTGGCGATCCTGGTCGACGCGATCCGCGCCTCGATCAAGGCGTGACCATCAGCCCGGCCGGTCCCGTCCGGACCTGAGCAGCCGCAGCAGACCCGCCCCGGCCAGGTACGCCACCAGCGCCGGGGCGGGCAGGCCCAGCGGCTCCGGTCCCTCTTTGGGCGTGAGGCTGTTCAGCAGCAGGCCGACGAGCACGCCCGCGTACCCGGCGAGGGCCAGCCCGGCGCGCAGCCGCCGCCTCCCGACGCCGGCCGGGCCGGTCGCGGCCGGGCGGCGGGTCCGGGCCTCGACCGGGCCGAAGACGGCGACCAGCACGGCCAGCACCGCGGCCAGCGCGAGCAGCCACGGTACGCGCCACGCCCACCAGGCCGCCGAGCCGACCGGGGGAGTGGGCAGCACGCCGAGCGCGTCCAGCAGGCCGACCAGCAGCACCGCGGCGGTCAGGTGCCAGAGGAACAGGGTGAGCACCACGGCGTTGACCGCGAGCACCGCCTGCCAGGGGCCGGACCGGCGCAGCCAGCGCCCGGCCGGGCGTCGCAGCAGCAGGATCAGGCCGAGCTGGGCGGCCGCGGCGGCCATCAGCGCCAGGCTCGGCGGCGCCGCGTTGTCCAGCCGCTCGCCGGGGACGTGGAGCATCGCCACCGGGTACGGTCCGGCCACCGTGAGCAGAACCAGCGCGACCAGGCCGCCGCCGAGCAGGACCGCGCCGGCCCGGCCGGACAGCGGCAGCCGGCGGCGGAACAGGCCACGCGGCGCGGCGTGTCCGGCGCGGGTGTCCGGCCGGGCGGCGTCGTACCAGGCGAACCCGACCTGGTGCACGGCCAGCCAGCCCAGCAGGTAGTTGCCGTCGGCGAGCACGGCCGGGCCGAGGAGCCGGCCGAGGTCGCCGAGCGCGACCAGGGCCACGAGCACCACCGGCACGGCGAGCCCGAACCGGCGGTGCAGCGCGTACATCGGCGGGGTCAGCGCCACCACCGCGACGTAGGCGACCAGGAACCACAGCGGGATGGTGGCGAACCAGATCGCCTCGCGCACCTGCGCCGCGTCGGCGCCGCGCAGCGTGGCGATCCCCGCTCCCGCCGCCAGGACCAGCAGCAACACGGTGGTGGGGCGGATCAGCCGGGCGCTGCGGTCGACCAGCCAGCCCGTCGCCGAGCCGCCCCGGCGGCGGCGTGAGGTGAGCGAGGCGGCGTTGGCGTAGCCGCCGACCAGGAAGAACACCGGCATCACCTGGGCCACCCAGGTCAGCGGCCAGGCCCAGCGCAGGTCCGCCAGCGCGGAGTGGCCGGCGGGGCGGCCGTTGTCGTACCCGATCACCGTGACGCCCCAGTGGCCGAGCACGACCATGGTGATGGCCAGCGCCCGGAGCAGGTCGATGTAGCGCTCCCGCCCCGGCGGCGTGCGTTGCGCGAGCTGCCGCAGGCGGCGCATGAAGTCAGGCTAGGCCAGCGCGCCGCGACCGGTACGGATAACGGATCGGTCGAGAGGGGTTGTGGTCCCCGTCGCACTGTCGTAGAAATTCTTCAGTGGAAATGCCTTATGTGAAGACAAGCGACAGATCGTTCACCGGGCGTACCCGAACCGAGGAGATGCGATGAACAGGCGTGAGATCCTTCGGCGCAGCGCCGCCGCCGGCCTGCTGGCCACCCCTGCTGCCGGCCTGCTCGCCGGCTGCGCCACCTCCGGTGGCGGCGACGAGGGCGACGGCGGCGCGTACAAGGGCACGAAGAGCGAGCAGAACCCGCTCGGCGTGGCCGAGGACGCCCCGCTGGAGGTGGTGATCTTCAACGGCGGCTTCGGGGAGGACTACGCCAAGGCCCACGAGGCCATGTACAAGGAGCGGTACCCGAAGGCGGAGATCAAGCACTCGGCCACCGCGGAGATCAGCAAGACGCTCCAGCCCCGCTTCGTCGACGGCAGCCCGCCCGACGTGGTGAACAACTCCGGCGCCGGCCAGATCGACTTCAACGGCCTGGTCTCCCAGAACGCGCTCGCCGACCTGGGCGAGCTGCTCGCCGCCCCCAGCCTCGACACGCCCGGCAAGACGGTCAAGGACACGCTGCTGCCCGGCACCGTGGAGGTGGGCTCCTACGACGGCCGGTTCCTGGTCCTCAACTACACCTACACGGTGTACGGCATCTGGCACTCCACCAAGCTGTTCGCCGACCGTGGCTGGGAGGACGCCAAGACCTGGGACGACCACATCGCGCTCTGCCGCCGGATCAAGGCCGCCGGCATCGCCCCCTGGACGTACGCCGGTGTGCACCCCCGCTACATGAGCTGGCCGCTGATCTCCACCGCGATCAAGCTCGGCGGCCCGTCCGTGGCGCTGGCGATCGACAACCTGGAGCCGAACGCCTGGAAGTCGGACGCGATGAAGA
>NZ_JAGPXV010000194.1:0-9183 GCF_018070405.1 Micromonospora sp. D75 | reverse complement strand
GGCCAGCACCGCATGCAGCTCGTCGCGCACGTCGGCGTTGCCCGCCAGGACCACCGGCACCCGCAAGCGGGCCTTCGCCAGCCGCGTCGCGTTGTGCGTCACCGTCTCGAAGTCGCCGCCGTCGGTGCCGCCGACGAGCAGCACCACGTCCGGGCGGGCCGCCCGCAACGCCGCCACGTCCGCCCCGGACAACCGTCCCGCCGCCACGTGCACCACGTTCGCGCCCGCCGACAGACCGACCCGCCGGCCCGCCTGAGCGGTGACGAGGGGCTCGTAACCCACCACCGCCAGGCGCAGCCCACCCCCGGCCGACGAACACACGTACCAGGGCGCCTCAGCGACCCCGGCCGACGCGAGGGCCGCGCCGACCGCGGCGTCCAGGCCGTGCAGCACATCAGTGCCCACAGTGGTCGGCGCCGACGCCGCCGCGACCAGCCGGCCGCCGTCGAGGTCCACCACCGCCGCCTTCGTGTACGTCGACCCGACGTCCGCGCAGACGACGACGCTCATGGCCGTTGCGGGACGACCACCGTGCCGGTCGCGGTGACCGCCACGATCGGCTCGCCGAGCACCTCGGCGGCCGACTCGCCCTTGTCCGGGCGGCCCCGGCACACCACCGTCGCGGCGAAGTCGATGGTGCGGCTGCGGGTGCCCACCCGGGTCACCGTCGCCGTCACCTCCAGCACGTCACCGGCCTTCATCGGCGCCCGGAACTGCACATCCGCGTACGAGGCGAACAACCCCTCGTCGCCGTCGGTGCGGATGCACACCTCGGTCGCCACGTCCCCGAACAACCCCAGCGCGTACGCCCCGTCGACCAGGTTCCCCGCGTAGTGGGCGTGGGAGTACGGCACGTACCGGCGGTGGGTGACTGTCAGACCGACACGCGGATCGCTCATGCGACGTTCGCCTTCCTGGAAGTGATCAAAGCGTGGACGAGGTAACTGGCCACCTCGCCCGGGGTGGTGCCACGCCCGAAGATCCGGTCCACGCCCAGCTCGCCGGTCATCGTCTCGTCGAAGCGCGGCCCACCGACGATCAGCAGCGGCCGGCGCCCGGCCGGCATCGCCTCCCGGAACGCCGCCGACATCTCCCGCGTGTTGTGCAGATGCGCGTCGCGCTGCGTCACCACCTGCGACACCAGCACCGCGTCGGCGCGCTCCCGCCGGGCCGCCTCGACCAGCTCCGGCACGCTCACCTGCGCGCCCAGGTTCGTGACCTTCAACTCCCGGTAGTACTCCAGGCCCTTCTCCCCGGCGATGCCCTTGACGTTGAGGATCGCGTCGATGCCCACGGTGTGCGCGTCCGTGCCGATGCACGCGCCCACCACCGACAGCTTGCGGCGCAGCCGCCGCTTCACCACCGCGTTGACCTCCTTGGCCGACAGCAGCGGATAGTCACGCTCCACCACCTGCACCTTCGCCAGGTCCACCAGGTGGTTCACCCGCCCGTACACCACGAAGAACGTGAACCCGTCACCGATCGGTTTGGCGTGCACCAGCATCGCCGGGTCCATGCCCATCTTGTTCGCCAGCTGCACCGCCGCGCCCTCGGCCCGCTTGTCGTGCGGCACCGGCAACGTGAACGACACCTGCACCATGCCGTCACCGGTGGTGTCCCCGTACGGCCGCACAACCGTCTTCTCACTCATGGGGCTGCTCCAGGATCTCCGTGGCCGGGTTGTAGTAGTCCGCCTCGTGCCGGGCCACGCCGTCCAGGCCCTTCCCGCGGTCCGCCGGCCGCTTCATGATCCCGAACGTGCCCTCGGCGATCGCCGTCAGCAACGACTGGTCCCCGATGCGCTCCAGCAGGTCCACCGCCTCACCGAGCACCCGGTGCGCCCGCGCCTGGATGAACCCGCCCGGCGCCGGCACGAAGTCCTCGTGCAACCCGCCCGCCGCGCCCAGCACGTACCGCACGTTCTGCAGCGCGATGTCCCGGTCCGACAGCCACGGCGTCACCACCGCCTCGGTCATCATCCCCACCAGCAGAATCCCCTGCCCGGTCATCGTGCCCACCAGGTTGAAGAACCCGTCCAGCAGGTTGCCCCGGAACACGTCACCGGTCATGTGCTTCGTCGGCGGCATCCACTTCAACGGCGCGTCCGGGAACAACTCCCGCGCCAGCAGCGCGTGCGCCAACTCCAACCGGAACGACTCCGGCACGTCCGGGTTGATCTCGAACGCGTGCCCCAGCCCCAGCTGCCAGTCCGCCAGCCCCGCCTCGTGCGCGAAGAACTCGTTCAGCAGCTGCGACACCGTCACCGTGTGCGCCTCGTCCACCGCGTCAGCGGTGGTCAGGTAGTTGTCCTCGCCGGTGTTGATGATGATCCCCGCCCGCGCGTGCACCTGCCGCGAGAACCGCTGGTCCACGAACGTGCGGATCGGGTTGATGTCGCGGAACAGAATCCCGTACATCGAGTCGTTGAGCATCATGTCCAGCCGCTCCAGGCCGGCCAGCGTCGCCATCTCCGGCATGCACAGACCCGACGCGTAGTTCGTCAACCGCACGTACCGGCCCAACTCCTTCGACGTCTCGTCCAGCGCCGCCCGCATCAGCCGGAAGTTCTCCTGCGTCGCGTACGTGCCCGCGAACCCCTCCCGGGTCGCCCCCTCCGGCACGTAGTCCAGCAGCGACTGCCCCGTCGACCGGATCACCGCGATCACGTCGGCGCCGGCCCGCGCCGCCGCCTGCGCCTGCGGAATGTCCTCGTAGATGTCACCCGTGGCCACGATCAGGTAGATCCACGGCCGACGCGCCGGATCCCCGAACCGCTTCACCAAGCGGTCCCGCTCCGCGCGCCGCCGGTCGATGCTGCGGATCCCCGCCGCGACCGCCTTGCGCGACGCCCGCCGCGCAGCCGTCGCCGCCTTCCCCGACGGCTGCGCGAACCGCACCGACCCGGCCGCCGCCTTCTGCGCCAGCAACGTCACATCGGCGATGCCCTCACGCGCCAGCGCGTCGAACACCGGCGCCGCCACCCCGTGCCCCAACCCGACGTCCGCGACCACCGCGTCGACGAGCCGGTTCACCCACGGAATGCCGTCCGGGTCCGCGCCGGTCACCCCGGCCAGCCGCAGCACCGCCCGCTCCACCGACACCGTGGTGTGGCTACGCGCCAGATCCACCACCGGCTGCCCGGCCCGGCGCGCCAACTCCCGCGCCCGCGCCACCAACGCCGGATCCAGCCCAAGCTTGCCTGTCACGAAGACCCTTCCTGATAGATCACGTCACCGCGCAACACGGTGGTCCGGCACACCGGCAGCGGCGTCGGATCCTCCGGCCCCCGCAACTCCGGATCCTCGGCCAGCACCACCGGAAGCCCCCGCTCCACGCCCGCCGGGGTGTCCCACACCGCGAACGTCGCCGGCGCCCCCAACGCCAGCACACCCTCGTTGTCCAGGTGCACCGCCCGCCACCCGCCGCGCGTGTGCGCCGCGAACGCCGCCCGCACACTCATCCGCTGCGCCGGGTTGTGATGCGCCGCCGCCGCCCGCACCGACCCCCACGGATCCAGCGGCGTCACCGGCGAATCCGACCCGAACGCCAACGCCACCCCGACACCGTGCATCGCGCCCATCGGATTCGACTCCAGCGACCGCGCCAACCCCAGCCGCGACTCGTACATCCGGCCCGAGCCGCCCCACAACCTGTCGAACGCCGGCTGCATCGACGCCACGATCCCGTACTCCACGAACCCGGCGATCAACGCCTTGCTCATGATCTCCGCGTGCTCCACCCGGTGCCGCGCCGCCCGCAACCGGTCCACACCCACCGACCGCGCCGCCAGACCGAAACCCTCCAGCACCGTGCCGATCGCCGCGTCCCCGATCGCGTGGAACCCGCCCTGCAACCCATGCGCCGCACAATCCAGCAGATGATCACGGACCTGCTCCGCCGACACGTACCCGTGCCCGCACGCCCCCGCCTCACCGTCCAGGTACGCCGCCGACACGTGCGCCGTCCGCGACCCCAGCGCCCCGTCGGCGAACAGGTCACCACCCGCACCCACCGCGCCCAGCTCCCGGGCCTTCGCCGCGCCCAGCAGCTCACCCCAGTACCCGTACACCTCCGGCACCCCGGCCCCCGAGATCGCCAGCAGCCCGGTGAAGTCCTCCTCGTCGGAAATGTCCGGCCCACCGCACTCGTGCACCGCCGCGACACCCAGCGACGCCGCGTGCGCCAGGGCCCGCCGCTGCGCCGCCACCCGCTGCGCCCGCGAAACCGACGCGAACGCCGCCGCCCGCACCACATGGTGCGCGTCGCGCCGCAACCACCCCGACGCCTCGTACCCGGCCGCCGACACCACCTCCGGGCACGCCGCCAGCAACGCCGCCGACACCAGCGCCGAATGGATCGACGCCTGCGACAGATACACCCGCCGCCCACCGGCCGCCCGGTCCAGCGCCGCCGCATCCGGCAACGCCGGATCCGCCCAGCCCGACTCGTCCCAGCCGTGCCCCAGCACCACCGCGTCACCCGGCAGACCCGCCGCGAACGCCGACACCGCCTCCAGCAGCCCACCCGCCGACCGCACCGCCGACAGATCCAGCCCCGACAACGCCAACCCGGTATCAGTCGCGTGCACGTGCGCGTCCACGAACGCCGGCGTCACCAGCGCACCGCCCAGCTCCACCACCCGGTCCGCCCGCGGCGCCTCCGCGTCCGTGCCCAACCAGGCGATCCGCCCGTCCCGCACCAGCAGCGCCGTCGCGCTCGGGTCGGCCGGACAGTGCAGCACTCCACCGCGATACAGCGTCGAGGGGTTCGTCATGGTCTCAGTCTGCCGCCAGACGCGCCTCGAACAGACCGCGCACCCCCGGCTCGGTCCGCAACAGGTCCAGCGCCAGCGCCGCGTGCCCCGGCACATACCCGTTGCCCACCAGCATCGTCACGTCCGCCGCCAGGCCCTCCGCACCAAGCGCCGCCGCCGCGAAGCTCGTCGCCATCGAGAAGAAGATCACCGTACCGCCGTCCGCCGTGGCCAGCACCGCGCCGTGCTCACACCCCGGCACGTCCACGCACACCACAGTCACGTCCGCCGGCACCCCCAGCGCCGTCGTCACCGCCGTCGACAGCCCCACCGGATCCCGCGCGTCGGCCAGCGCCACCACGTCGGCCAGCCCGGCCGCCGCCAGCGCGTCCCGCTCCGCGGCCACCGGAACCACCCCGACGGTACGGGCAGCGCCCGCCCGCCGCGCCGCCGCCAGCGACAGCGACCCGCTCTTGCCGGCCCCGCCGATCACCGCCACCGACACCGGACGCGGATCACCCTCACGTGAGCGCCGCGCCACCTGCTCGGCCACCACCCGCGCGGTGAGCGCCGGCGCCCCGCACACGTCCAGCACGGCGAGGGACAACTCGGGGTGCAGGTCCGCCGGCAGCACCGCCGCGATCGACCGCGCGAACAGGATCGCGTACCCGTCACACGGCACCTGCTCGCTGCGCCCGTCCCAGCGGGCCAGCCCGTCGAGGATCGTCAGCGGCGTCAGCGTCAGCGACACGAGCGTCGCCACCCGGTCGCCCGGCTTCAGCCCCAGCGGCGACCGGCGGCCCGCCTCCTCGACGGTGCCGATCAGCATCCCGCCGGAACCGGTCACCGGGTTTTGCATCTTCCCCCGGGTCGACACGATCTCCAGCACCTCGGCGCGGACCTTCTCCCCGTCGCCGCCGTGCTTCTCCGCCAGCTGCCGGAAGCTCGCCGCGTCCAGGTTCAGCCGCTCGACCCGGATCCGCACCTCGTTCGCCGCGATCCGCGGGTCCGGGTCCAGCCGCCAGGCCGCCTGCGGGAGCACCCCCGCCGGTTCCACGACTCGGTGCAGTCCCACCGGTGACGTCACGCCGACCCCCTATGTCCAGCCGCCCGAACCCCTGGTCAGGACTCGCATCGCGGGAAAACTTACGGCAGACTAATTTCTTCACCGCAGATTTTCCAGTAGCCTACGCATCCGTTGATCAACCCGCACACTGACGAGGAGGGGCCGTGACCCAGACCCAACCGGTGGAGACCATCCCGACGCCCCGCCACGCGCCGGCCGCCGTCCCAGCCGCCGGACAGCCCTACGAATACCGCCGCGCGCCCCTCGTCGAACCCGACTGGACCCGCTTCCCCGGCTGGCGCCACGTCACCCGCGACCAGTGGGAGAGCGCCCAGTGGCAGCGGGTCAACTGCGTCAAGAACATCAAGCAGCTGCGCGCCGTCCTCGGCGACACCGTCGACGAGACCTTCTACGCCGACCTGGAGGCCGACCAGAAGGCGCTGGCCACCATGTCCATGCTGGTGCCGCCGCAGATGCTCAACACCATGGTGCCGTTTGAGCCGATGAGCACCGAGGCGCTGCTCGCCGACCCGATCCGCCGCTACATGATCCCGGTCGCCTCCGACCGCCGCACCGACTGGCCGTCGCACCCGTACGCCAGCCGCGACAGCCTCCACGAACACGACATGTGGGTCGCCGAGGGCCTCACCCACCGCTACCCCACCAAGGTCCTCGCCGAACTGCTCTCCACCTGCCCGCAGTACTGCGGCCACTGCACCCGCATGGACCTCGTCGGCAACTCCACCCCCGCCGTCGACAAGCTCAAGCTCACCCTCAAGCCCGTCGACCGCTACGACGCCCACATCACCTACCTCAAGGCCCACCCCGGCGTACGCGACGTGGTCGTCTCCGGCGGCGACGTCGCCAACGTGCCGTGGCGCAACCTCGAGTCGTACCTGATGCGCCTGCTGGAGATCGAGACGATCCGCGACATCCGGCTCGCCACCAAGGCGCTCATGGGCCTGCCCCAGCACTGGCTCCAGCCCGACGTGGTCGAGGGCCTGGAACGGGTCGCCCGCACCGCCGCCCGCCGCGGCGTCAACCTGGCCATCCACACCCACGTCAACCACGCCCAGTCGCTGACCCCGCTGGTCGCCAAGGCCGCCCAGACCGCGCTCGACGTCGGCGTACGCGACGTGCGCAACCAGGGCGTGCTCATGCGCGGCGTCAACGCCACCAGCGCCGACCTGCTCGACCTGTGCTTCGCGCTGCAGGGCGAGGCGGGCATCCTGCCGTACTACTTCTACATGTGCGACATGATCCCCAACGCCGAGCACTGGCGCGTCCCGGTGTGGCACGCCCAGCAGCTCCAGCACGACATCATGGGCTACCTGCCCGGCTACGCCACCCCGCGGATCGTCTGCGACGTGCCGTTCGTCGGCAAGCGGTGGGTGCACATGCTCACCGACTACGACCGTGAGCGCGGCATCTCGTACTGGACGAAGAACTACCGCACCTCGATCGAGTCGGCCGACCTGGAGGCGCTGAACAAGCGCTACGCCTACTACGACCCGATCGACACGCTGCCCGAGGCCGGCCAGGCCTGGTGGCTCGCCCACCGCGACGACTGACCCCGGACACCCGAACGGCGGGCCACCTCTGCGATGAGGTGGCCCGCCGTTCCGCGTACTCACTTGTTGAAGGCGTCCTTGACGTCGCGGCCCGCCTGCTTGGCGTGCTCCCCGGCCTGCCGGGCCCGGGCCGCGCTCTGCTCGGAGGCGCCCTCGGCCCGCAACCGCTCGTTGTCGGTCACGTCGCCGATCCGCTCCTTGGCCATTCCGCTCATCTCCTGGGCCTTGTTCTTCGCCTTGTCGGTGAAGCTCATGTCGCCCTCCTCGTTCCGGCTGAGCGTTGCCCTTGTCGCGTCCCCGGTGACTGTCGGGTGAAACGCTGTTGTGCTGCGCACATCGCGTAATGCGTCCTAGGACAATAGGTTGAAGGCTGGACGCCCGGCCGACGCCGACCCACCGTGGTTGACTGGGCCGGTGAACGAGATCCTGCTGATCCGGCACGGCGAGACCACCTGGAGCGCCGCCCACCGGCACACCTCGTACACCGACCTGGAGCTGACAGCCGACGGCGAGCGGCAGGCCCGCGCGCTGGCTCCCCTGCTCGCCGGCCGGCGCTTCGCCCGCGTGCTGTCCAGCCCCCGGCAGCGCGCCACCCGCACCGCCGCTCTGGCCGGGCTCGCCGTCGACGCGATCGAGCCCGATCTCGCCGAATGGCACTACGGCGAGTACGAGGGACGCACCAGCGCGGACATCCAGACCGAGCGGCCCGGCTGGTCGATCTGGACCGACGGCGGCCCCGGCGGGGAGTCACCGGAACAGGTGGGCGCCCGCCTGGACCGCGTGCTGGACCGGGTCGCGCCGCTGCTGGAGCAGGGCGACGTGGCGCTGGTCGGGCACGGCCACAGCCTGCGGGTGCTCGGGGCACGCTGGATCGGGCTCCCGCCGTCGGCCGGCGGACTGCTGCGGCTGGACACCGCCACGCTCAGCGTGCTCGGGCACGAGCACGGCCGGCGGGTGATCAGGCGGTGGAACCTGCCGGCTCCGCCGACGGGCGCGGACGACCCCGGCCGGTCAGCTCGCCACTGATCTTCGGCGGCCGGTTCTCGTACGGCGTCGACAGCACCACAGTGGTGCGCGTGGTGACGTTCGCCGAGGTGCGGATCTCCTGCAGTACCCGCTCCAGGTCGGCCGGACCGGCCACCCGCACCAGCAGGAGATAGAAGTCCTCTCCCGCCACCGAGTAGCACGAGTCGATCTCGGGCAGGTGGGCGAGCCGCTCCGGCGCGTCGTCCGGCTGGGACGGGTCGAACGGCCGGATCGCCACGAACGCGGTCAGCGGCAGGTCCAGCGCCTCGAACGACACCCGCGCGGCGTACCCCTTGATCACCCCGCGCTGCTCCAGCCGGCGGACCCGCTGGTGCACGGCCGACACCGACAGGCCCACCCGCTCGGCCAGGTCCGTGTACGACAGCCGACCGTCCCCGGTCAGCGCGGCGACGATGGCGCGGTCGATCTCCTCCACGCGCTGCACAGTAGCCGGTAAAACGCTCTCCCGCCGCACCCGGCCCGCCGTGGTGACGCTCAGCGCGCCGTCCGGTCGCGTACCGCGTCCGCGGCGTAGTTCAGGACCTCCGCCATGTCCTCCTCGTCCAGGAACGGCAGGTCGGTGAGGATGTCCGTGACGGACATGCCCTCGGCCATCATGGCCAGCAGGGTGGCCACGGGGATGCGCGACTGCCGCACGCAGGGCGCACCCCCCATGACGTCGGGGTCGGCGGTGATCCGGGGGAAGGTCACCGCGACAGGCTAGCCCTTGGCCAGCGCGCGCGAGATCACCAGCCGCTGGATCTGGT